>NZ_OY782564.1:0-300000 GCF_963677875.1 Thiomicrorhabdus sp.
CTTCTTTCTGATAACTCTGAAACATTCAGCTTCGATGAACACGAATATAACGTCGATATTTTTGGATCGTCTCGCCCATGTCCGCCGGTTACTTTCGATCTTTCGGGCAAGCATTACGAACTAAATATGACTTACTTTTGTCAAACGCTAAATTTTATGGGTTTGGTCATTTTGGCTTTTAGCTACTGGATTGCTTTTCAGATCGTATTTGCTGGCCGGAGGTAGCAGTTATGTGGGGTCCTTTGTTTACAGTGCTTATGAACGCTGGAAAGTGGTTGCTAGGTACAGTCCTTGTTCAAGGCCTCATCGTTGGCATTATAAAAATCGCCATCGGTATTGGTCTTGCACAACTCTTTGCCATTCTTGCGATTGGCGCGATCACCTATCAAGGCACGGCGTTTACTTTGGACTGGGTAACCGGTCAAATGCTTTCTGCAATTTCCTCCCTGCCTTCTTGGCAGCAGGACATCCTTATCATGGTTGGCTCTAATCTTTATGTTGACGAGATTCTAACTGTCATTTTTACCGCCTATGCAACAGTACTTGCGCTTTGGACTTTCAACGGAGCTTGGACAGTGCTTAAGGCGCAATTTGTATCTTAGCTATTAACACGACGAGGTACGAAAATGATCACTTTAACAACCGGGCTTCCCGGTAACTACAAAACGTTCTACCGACTGGTACAGACGGCGGCCGAACAGTCAGAACAAGAAAAGCAAACAGGAAAAAGGCCTAATGTTTATTTGGTCAATTTCCAGCTCTTTACTCAAAAAGATTTTGAGAATAAAAAATGTTCTCAGTCCGCTGTTGGTAAACCTTTAGACCCTGAACACCCTAAATTTTCTGATTTTTCGGATTGGGAATATCTGGAATTAAAAGACCTTACTGATGACATCTGGCTACTGTATGAAGACAAGCACCCAAATATTGAACAAGGCTCAATTATTGTTGTTGATGAGTGTCAAGACATTTACCCGACCCGAGTAGCTTCCAAAAAGCTACCGACTTACATCCAATTTTTTGAAAAGCACAGACACACTGGTTGTAATTTTCATCTGATTACCCAAGCGCCAAGACAGATTGACATTCACGTTCGCGAACTCGTCAACTTTCATTACGAGTTAGATCGTCACGGTAAGTTAGAAGCTTCTAATGTTTCTATATCCAGCAAAGGTCTACTCGAAAATTGCCCGGATGATCTAAAGAAAAAAGAGTTATTCAAAGCGCCCAAAGAGTATTACGGCGTTTATAAAAGCGCTTCTGAGCATACGCAGACAGCAAGTATCTGGGGTTACATCAAGGATTTACCCATCAAGGTAAAGGCAATTATTTTAGTCTTCTTCGGTTTCCTTGCCTTTTCGATTTATCAACTCTTTATCAACGAGGGCGGCTTGTCGATGTTTTCAGACACGCCGCCGGCAGAAACACAACAACCAAGCCAGGATTCACCGATTCAGCAACCTAAGCAAGTATCCCCTTTGGGATTAAATGCTTCTGGCGGTGACCGTGAAGCCGCTGTACCACAGATTTATCTGACTCATTTTATAAGCTCAGGTGGTGTAGATGCTCCGCTCTTTACTTTAGTAAACCCTGACGGCAGTAGCTTAAACCTAACTAAGTTAGACCTTATTAATTTGGGGTTCGATTTTAAAAGCCTGCGCCCGGGGGTCTATTTGCTCAATGGCAAATTGATTCCGAATATTCCATTCACCCAAGGAGAAAAAAAAGATGAAAAATAACAGCTATCCTCTATTCTTGGTTTTCCTTCTTACAGTTCTTTTCCTCTTGGCCAAGCCCTGCCGAGCAGACTTCCAAACAAGCTATGAAAATGCTCCATTGGCAAAGGTAGTCCCGACGATTTCAGTCATAACCGATAAGGCGTTCACTTTTGCCCCTGAAAGTTCACAGGTTCCAATTTCTCTGACAATGCCTGACGACAAAAGCGCGCATACTGTTTATAAGCTCTTTGTTGAATCGCTTAAAGTCTCAGGTCTTAAGCCTGTACACGTTGATAATGATATCGTTGCAATCGTCCCCTTTAGTACAAACCTATCTTTGCAAACTGGCACAGACGGATTTCAAACCCTTGTCGTGCATCTTAACAATGCAAAAAGCACTGACCTTGCCGAAGCTCTAGGAAAACTAAATTCCTTCGGCGGTTTTGTTTCTCCGGCTGGCGATAATAAACTCTTGATCTTTGACACGGCCGACCAAAACAAACTGATCTCACAGATTGCAGTCAAACTTGACTATAAAAAAACATTACCAGACACCACGGCAAGCACTACTCTCACACTAAACAACCTAAAGCCCTCTACTGTTGCCCAAGTCGAAGGCTTGACTTTACACGCTTACGACACCCTGACCGACTGGTTATAACAGGCGACAAAACCAAAGTAGACCAATATTCAAAAATCGTTCAATCCTTAGACCTGAGCGTACAAACTGTTTACGTTCGTATGCTTATCACGTCAATTAGCAGTGATTTTTCTAAAGAGTTCCAGTTTCTTCCTGGCTTCAATACAGGCAGTTCAAGCCTTTCTTTAACCAGCATCACAAAAGGCCTTAACCCTTTAACATCCGGGTTTACCCTTCTATTTACTTTGCTTAATGAATCTTCTTCCTCTGTCGTTGAAGCAAGCCCATTTCTCCAAGTCCTCGAAAATCACACTGCTTCTTTCAACGTAGGTAGACAAGTCCCCTTCGTTGTTTCGATTGTCGATCAAGACACAGGCCAGTCAATACGCAATATTGAACGACGTAATATCGGCTTATCCGTCACCATTCAAACGCAGGTACGCCCTGATGGTCTTATTTCAGTCGACCTTAAACAAAACCTATCCAGTATCTCCGAAGCTCTTATAGATGGTGCTAGCGATTTAATAACCGATGACCAAACTTTAGAGACAAACCTGCAACTTGAACAAAACAAGGTCTATGCAATAGGCGGTCTGACAGATCGACGTATAACTAAAGCTCGCTCTGGGTTGCCATTCCTTCCAGCGCTTGACTCTCGTTCAAAGACAAACGCAACAAAAGAGATCGTTATCTTCATAGAGACCTCACTTAAGCCGTTTCCAGACGATCAAGCCATTGAGCAAATAGACCCCCGGGCGCAGGCTTTTAAAATCGAACCCCAAATTAATGAATGTGATTTTGATTATGACCTTTTTTGCTTCTGAGTCAAAAGGCCGCCGTACACCCGTATAACTTGCCAAGGCAGCAAGCGTTTACGCTGCTGCTTGGCAAGTTGCCGGGCGGTTGGGGCGCTTGCGCCCCGAGTACTTGTAGCACTCATTAACAAAACAACAAAATAACAATAATTCTCATTTGGAAAATATTATGTCAAGACAATACAAATTATCTGAAAGACGTGATTCTAATAATAAAAAGAACGAAAACGGTTTTATATTCTTTAACGAAGTTAATTCAAAACACGACTTAACCCATTTTGAAATCCTCCATACTGGTATTGATACTTTAGAACAAAAATATCACGGTGATTTTAAATCCGATGTTATCGACAAGCTTTTATTCAATGTCTTTGATAATGGCCAATTCGGAACGGTCAAACAGTTAAAAGACTATCCAAACGAACACCATAAAATAAACGTCCTAGATTCTGATTTGAAACTAAGATTAACCAGGGCGAACGGCAAAGAGTCAGGCTACCGCTATTTATTACAAAATAAAGCCGTTGGCGTGTTTATTTTCATTGGTTTCATTCTACGATAAGGAGTGGCTAGATAATGCTTCTATCAAGGTCAAATTTAGCCCAAACCTTATCTATAAAGAAGGTGTAGAACGTTGTGCAACCATTGCAGATGAACTAGCCTCTCATTTAATGTTTGTATTCAATCATGCTGGTGTGGATGGGCATTTATGTAAAGACTTTCAGGGATGGGCTCCCGAAGTAGATTTCCTTCACAACGTTAAAACAAGAACTCGAATTAAGCGCGCTTTACCCTCTGTAGGCTCTCTCGAAGGGTCTCTTAACCTAACTCATACTGAATTAGATTTTTCAGATTGTGCAATAAGATACAATGCTGAAAAAAGCTTTCTGATGGGGAAGAAAAACTCCGTGCAATGCGCCCTATACTCCAAAATGGACGAAGCCAAAAAGAGCAATAAATTCAAGTTTTGGGAAGAGGTATACAATGAGCATATGGGCTACGAAAAAGAAAAAGACGTTTTTCGCTTAGAAATGCGTTTTCCTTCAACTGTCTTGTCAAATTTGGGTGATAAATGTAAAGGCGGTAAAGGTCAAATTTACGGAATTAATAGCATAAAAGAACTAATTCCTCATATCCCTAGCCTTTGGAAATACGCATTGTATGACTTGTTCAGATACCACTACAAAGATTCCAATGTTGTGCGCCCAGAGTGGCAATTATTAGCAGATACCCCATTTAACGATTTAGATTACAAACCTCATACTTACCAAAGAGTAAAGATTACAAACACGGGTACTGACTCAGATAAAAACATTAGTCAAATGCTAGGCCATTTAGCCGCTTTTATGGCAAAAGAGGGTGTCACTGACTATCAAGCTGAACAGATGCTTTACAACTTCCCTCAGCGTCATATTTTGAACAGTTATTTCAAGCAAAAAGGTCTAAATCAAGAACAATGGATTCAAAAATTTATTGAAAAAGTTGAAGACAAAAGAATTGATTTAGGTTTGGTTACAGAATCCCCTTTTAAGTTTGCTCAAAAATACAAAAACAATGAATATGAAGTTCCTTTTTGATTTTTAAACTATGAATAGCTTAATTAGTTTCAATAATCTTCAAGAATGGTTCGGTTACGAAAGGCGTTCCGACATCATTAGAAAATTGAAAGATGAGGGAATTAGTTATACTCTTGGAAAAGATGGAAATCCCATCACAACTATAGAAGCTATTAATAAATCTCTTTTGGGTACTGTTCAAGATGATGAAAAAACAGGATGGGAAATTGCTTAAATGTAAAACACCGCCCGAATTTACACAATTTAAGAAAGGCCGTTGGGTATATAGGCTTAAAACTGAAAACGGACGAAAAGAAATACCCCTCAAGTATAACAATCAGTTATTAAGGGAAGATTCCCCATGCCATTTACTATATGAATGTGTTCAATTAATTATTGAAGAGCCTAAAAAAACAATCAGAAACTTATTAGATAATTATCTAAATTCTGATCATTGCAACGCTTTATCAATTAATACCTTAAAAGGTTATGAGTTTTATTACAAAACCATTATTAGTATGAATATGGTCAACGGTAAAACCTTTGGCGATATGCCTTATGAATTGGTCACAACCGGCACTTTAAGAAAATATCTTGATAGGCGAAAAACTCAAGGGGTTACAACTGGAGCTAATAGAGAAATAGAGTTTTTAAGCGCTGCTTATAGTTGGGCCTATGAAAGAGACTTGGCAACGAAGAATCCCTGTAAGGGTGTTAAATACAATAAAGAACATTCAAGGGAAAAATACATCACTGATGAGGAATACAATTCCCTTTTAGAATTATCTTTTAATACTCCTTTATATTTCGCTTGTGAAATAACTTATCTATGTCGCGCTCGTGGTATTGAAGCTTGGAATTTAAAATTGGATGACATTGATATGGATAAGGGTGTTTTTATTGCTCGTACAAAAGGCTCATTGCCTGAATGGACGATTTGGACACCACGGTTAAGATCAGTAATCAATCAAGCTTTAGAATATCGAAAAGAAGTTATAAAAAAACTTCATCAAAAAAATAAACCTATTCCATTTTGTAAAAATTTAATTCTCACCCGTGAAGGTTTACCTTATACAAAAAATGCTAGGGATTCAGCATGGCAACGTATTTACAATAAATTAGTTCAATCAGGTAAAGCAACTAAAGAAAAAGATAAGCGTTTTACTTTCCACGACATAAAAGCTAAAGGTGTATCTGATCATGAACTGCACGAATCAGGCCATAAAACCGAGTCAGCTAAAAAAGTGTATATGAGAAAAGTTAAAGAGGTTGAAGCGACAAAATAAATAACTTGGGGGAATCTTTGGGGGAATTGGTCTTTTTTGCTTTATTTTAGGCAATAAAAAACCCCTGATTAAATCCTTATAAAGTCTTTAAAATCAAGGGTTTGAATAATGGCGCGCCCGAAGGGAGTCGAACCCCTAACCGCTCGGTTCGTAGCCGAGTACTCTATCCAATTGAGCTACGGGCGCTTTGTTTTGATGTGGCGTATTATAGAGCGAATTAATGAAGTGTCAACCCTATTTTTACAGTTTTATTTCAGTCGAAATAAATGGCGGAGACGGAGGGATTCGAACCCTCGATAGAGCTACAAACCCTATACTCCCTTAGCAGGGGAGCGCCTTCAGCCTCTCGGCCACGTCTCCGAAGTCAGGCGCGTATAATAACGATTTAAGGGGAGTTTGTAAACCATTTAGAATGAAGTTTTTTAGCAATTTGCGAGAAAGTGTTCAAATAAGATTAATGTGCGTTTTTCATAAAGCCGGATTCGCCGTCGAATCCGTCTCTTCGACAGATGAATCCGCTTGCGGCTTGTCGCCCTTTAGCAACTCTTCGCGGTGAATCGGCACTTCTTTCGGCGCTTTAATACCAATTCGAACCTGTCCACCTTTGACCGATAAAACCGTAAGCGTGATGTCACCGTCGATAATTAAGGATTCGCCTTCCCTGCGCGTCAATACCAACATAAAGGACTCCTTCCATAAACATCCGATTTAGTATATTCGATGCAAATAGCGCCAGAATCCATATTTTTTATATGGATTTATAAAAATTCACTGCAAAAGTTGATTCAACTTAATTTTGACGGATATAGCGAATGACAGGGATTTCGAACAAACACAAAAAAACCCGCGCTCAGGCGGGCCTTAACTCTGCCGACAAAAGGGTTATTTATCCAGCTCAAATGCGTCGTGCAGAGATTGGACTGCCAGCTCAAGGAAAGATTCCTCGATGACCACGGAGATTTTGATTTCCGTGGTACCGATCATCTGAATGTTAATATTCTGGTCAGCAAGAGTTTTGAACATTGTGCTGGCAATCCCTGAGTGTGATTTCATCCCGACACCCACCATAGAAATTTTCACAATGGTGTCGTCGGAAAGCACTTCGCGCGCGCCTAACTGATTGGCCGTCGCCTGCAGAATTTCGAATGCCGTATCAATGTCGTTGCGGCTAACAGTAAACGTGAAGTCCGTCGTGCCGTCAACGCCTTGGTTCTGGATAATCATATCGACTTCAATATTCGCATCGGAAATCGGCCCCAGAATCTGGAACGCGACTCCCGGCTTATCCGGTACGCCCAAAATCATCAGCTTGGCCTCGTCGCGGCTGAATGCGATTCCCGAGATCAAAGGTTTTTCCATCTCATTGTCCTTAAAGTTGTCTTCTGAAGTAATTAGCGTTCCGCCCCCATCCTGCATAGAGGAAAGCACTCGCAACGGTACATTGTATTTACTGGCAAATTCGACCGAACGAATTTGCAGAACTTTCGCTCCCAAACTGGCCAGTTCGAGCATTTCGTCATATGTAATGTTTTCCAGACGTTTGGCGTTCGGCACAACACGCGGATCAGTGGTATAGACTCCGTCGACATCCGTATAAATCTGGCACTCGTCGGCGTTCAAAGCCGCAGCCAGCGCTACCGCCGTCGTATCGGAACCTCCGCGTCCAAGCGTTGTAATATCGCCATCCGGAGAGATCCCCTGAAAACCGGCCACTACCACCACTTTTCCACGATTAACCTGTTCAAGAATTTTCGTACCGTCGATGCGCTCAATACGCGCTTTGGTATGAACTTCGTTCGTCTTGATCGGAACCTGCCAACCGGTATAGGAAACGGCCGGATAGCCTTTGGCTTCCAATGCCATGCTTAACAGTGCAATCGTCACCTGCTCACCGGTCGTCAAAAGAACGTCCATCTCACGTTTGCTCGGACGATCCTGCATTTCCTTAGCCAAAGCGGTCAAGCGATTGGTTTCCCCACTCATGGCCGAAACCGCAACCACCACCTGATGTCCGTCGTCGACGTATTTGGCAACTTTATTAGCTACATTCTGGATACGCTCAACGTTGCCGACTGAGGTGCCCCCATATTTTTGAACAATTAATGCCATTGATTGTTTTTTACCTAATTAACTATTATTTCGCTTCGGCCCATGCCGTTACCGAAGCCAAAGCCTCATCCAATTTACTCGGATCATTTCCGCCAGCCTGCGCCATATCCGGACGCCCACCGCCTTTTCCACCCACCTGCTGGGCAACGTGATTAACCAGCTCGCCCGCTTTGAACGTTGCAGTAATCGATTTACTGACACCGGCAACCAAGGCGATATTATCGCCGTCCACCGCTGCCAGAACGATGACAGCCGGTTCAAGCTTATCTTTCAGCTTATCGACTGTTTCACGCAACATATTACGATCCGCACCTTCCATTTTCGCCGCGAGAACATTTGCGTCACCGATTTTCACCGCCGAGCTTGCCAGATCGTCACCTTGCGATGCCGCCATTTTGGCTTGCAGCTGCTTCATCTCTTTTTCCAGAGCCCGGTAATCACTCATGACCTGAGCAACCTTGCCCGCTGCCATCTGCTTGTCGGATTTCACCGTCTCGGCAATCTGGGCCAGTGATTCTTCCGCACTGTAGATCGATTGCCAGGCCGCACTACCGGTAATCGCTTCAATACGACGCACACCGGAGGCAATCCCGCTTTCGGAAACAATGCGGAAAGGACCGATATCACCGATCGAATTAACATGGGTTCCGCCACACAATTCGATCGAGAAATCCCCCATATCGACGACACGAACCGTATCACCGTACTTTTCACCGAATAACGCCATCGCCCCCTTGGCTTTGGCATCTTCGATCGCCATTTCACTGGTGGTTACCGGCGTGTTCTGCATGATGTTCTGATTGACCAGAACCTCGATTTCATGCAACTGTTCCACCTTGATCGGTTCAAAATGCGAAAAATCGAAGCGCAGGCGCTCTGCCGAAACCAAAGAACCTTTCTGAGCGACATGACTGCCCAGAACCTGACGCAAGGCCGCATGCAACAGGTGTGTCGCCGAGTGATTACGCTCGCAGTCTCGGCGACGCTGAATATCGATTTTGGCATGCATTTTGTGTCCGACGGAAATCGAACCGGCAGTCACCTTACCGCTGTGCAGGAACAAAGCTCCCTGCTTCTGAGTATCGTCAACATGGAAGCTGTGCATCCCTTCGGTCAAACTCCCGCGGTCGGCGGTCTGCCCACCCGATTCCGCATAGAAAGGCGTCTGATCGAGCAGGACAATCCCACTGTCACCTTCATTTAGACGTTCAACCGCTTTACCGTCGACAAAAATCGCCAGCACAGTAACATCCGCTTCATCGCTCATATAACCGATAAAACGCGTCTCGCCGTCAAATTCGATACGCTGGGAAGCGCCTGCGAAATTACTGGCCGAACGCGCACGCTCTCTTTGCGCTTCCATTGCCTTACCGAAGCCGTCGTGATCAACCTGCAAACCTTTTTCACGCGCTACGTCAGCGGTCAAATCGATAGGGAAACCGTAGGTATCGTACAATTTAAACGCCATTTCACCGTCAATGATTTTGCCTTCCATCTCTGCAATATAGTCTTCCAACAGTTTCATGCCGTTTTCCAGCGTTTCTGCAAAACGCTCTTCTTCCAGCTTCAATACGCGGATAACATTATCCTGCTCTTTCGCCAGCTCAGGATAAGCCAAGCCCATCTGCTCAACCAGCGTCGGAACCAACTGATGGAAGAAAGGTTGAGTTTGCCCCAATTTATAGCCGTGGCGAATCGCACGGCGGATAATGCGGCGCAATACATAACCGCGCCCTTCATTGGAAGGCAGAACGCCGTCGACGATGGTAAAGGCACACGAACGAATGTGATCGGAAATGACACGCAAAGAGCTGTTACTCAGTTCTTTTTCGCCGGTCAATTCGGAAGCTTTTTTAACCAATGCCTGGAAAAGATCGATATCGTAGTTATTGTGAACGCCCTGCATGACGGCTGCCAGACGCTCCAAGCCCATTCCCGTATCAACCGACGGCTTCGGCAAAGGCGTCAAGGTACCGTCGGCGGCACGATCGAATTGCATGAATACCAGGTTCCAGATCTCGATATAACGGTCACCATCTTCATCCGGCGAGCCCGGAGGCCCCCCGGCGACCTCAGCGCCGTGATCGTAGAAAATTTCGGTACAAGGCCCACAAGGACCGGTATCCCCCATCGACCAGAAGTTGTCCTTAGCGCCGCAACGAGAGAAACGCTGGGCGGAAATTCCCATCTCTTTCAGCCAGATATCTTCCGCTTCCTGATCTTCTTCAAAAACAGTGACCCACAGCTTCTCTTCAGGCAACTTCAATTCTTCGGTCAGAAATTTCCACGCAAACTGAATCGCTTCGCGCTTGAAATAATCGCCGAAACTGAAATTTCCCAGCATTTCAAAGAAGGTGTGGTGACGAGCGGTATAACCGACGTTTTCCAAATCGTTATGCTTACCTCCGGCACGGATACAGCGCTGCACGCTGGTTGCACGACGGTAGTCGCGCTGCTCCTGCCCAAGGAAGGTTTCTTTGAATTGCACCATCCCTGCATTGGTAAACAGCAAGGTCGGATCGTTGGCAGGTACGACTGGGCTCGAGTGAACCGCCGTATGCTGCTGCTTAACAAAAAAGTCTATAAAAGCTTTTCTGATCTCTGCACTCGTCATGTGAATAGAACCTTAAAACGTAACTAAAAATTGACGAAAGCCCGATTCACGACAATCGTGAATCAGGCTCTCCGTTAAATCCGTCACCTCAACGGAACGCTTTGCGAATCGTTGAAGCATAAAACCCCCGGCTTTGCAGAAAACGCATCCGCTTTGCCTGCTCCTTCATCTCCTCGGGACGCCGGGAACTTGCATATTTTTTCTCCAGAATCTGGCGCGCAGACGAAACCCAGTCGTCCTCTTCCCAGTCCAGATAAACATCAATCAGATGCTCGTCATCGCAGGTTTGCTGCAACTTCTGGCGAATTTTCAAAGGCCCCTGACCCTTGCCACTCAAACTATTGACCGCCTGCTCGATATAACGCTCGTCACTCTGCCAACGGCGCTTAACACAAAGTTGCAGGACATCGTCAATCAGTTCACTCAAAGCGGCTTGATCAAGTCCACTCTCTTCCTGTAATTCCGCCGACCAAGGGAATTTAGTGCGTAACTTCTGTCTGAGTTCTTTCAAACCGTGTTCACGCTGGGCCAGCAAAGCCACCGCTCGCGCTTCGATCTGCTGACCGAACACGCCAAAAACCTGTTTTGCTTCCGGTTCTTCAGCCAGCAGTCCGCGTTCAGCCAGAAATTCTTCCGCCGATTTCAAAACGCTTAGAAACCTTCAAGCAGTCCGGCTTCCGGAGCTTCCGCATCAGAGTCTTCGGTCACCGTTTTTTTATTCTGAGGCATCAATTTAGCCTTGATTTGTCCCATCACCTCTTCAGCAGCATCCGGATTATCAATAAAGAACTGACGCGCATTGTCTTTTCCCTGACCGATTTTCTGACCGTTATAGCTATACCAGGAACCGGACTTTTCAATCAGCTTCTCTTTAACCCCCAGATCGATGATTTCACCTTCGCGGGAAATCCCCTGACCATACAAAATATCGAATTCGACCTGTCTGAACGGAGGAGCGACTTTATTTTTAACAACCTTGACTCGGGTTTCATTCCCCAGAATTTCGTCGCCTTTTTTAATCGCTCCGATTCGGCGAATATCCAAACGCACCGATGAGTAGAACTTCAGCGCATTCCCGCCGGTGGTCGTTTCCGGATTACCAAACATCACACCGATCTTCATACGAATCTGGTTAATGAAGATCACCAGAGTGTTGGTTCGTTTGATATTCGCTGTCAGTTTACGCAACGCCTGAGACATCAGACGAGCTTGAAGACCAACATGTGAATCCCCCATATCGCCTTCAATTTCCGCTTTCGGTGTCAAAGCCGCTACCGAGTCGACAACGACGATATCCACGGCGCCTGAACGCACCAGAGAATCGGTAATTTCCAAAGCCTGTTCACCCGTATCCGGCTGAGAGACCAACAAGTTATCAATATCGACGCCCAGTTTCTCTGCATAAATCGGATCCAGGGCATGCTCGGCATCGATGAATGCGGCGGTACCACCGGCTTTTTGCATTTCAGCAATCGCATGCAACGTCAGGGTGGTTTTCCCTGAAGATTCCGGGCCGTAAATTTCGATAACACGACCTTTAGGCAAACCGCCGATTCCTAAGGCAATATCCAACCCGAGCGAACCGGTTGAGACGGCTTCAATGTCTCTCGGCGCACTGTTGTCGCCCATACGCATAATCGAGCCTTTGCCGAACTGCTTTTCAATTTGTCCTAAAGCCGCCGCCAAGGCTTTTTTCTTATTATCATCCATGGGTGCCGTCCCCTTTCTGTTGTAGCTGATGTCTGGTTTATCGTTTGCCGGATCGAACCGGTCCGCAATGCGGATTCCGGCCACGAAAAACCCCTTGTTTCATCGGGAAATTAAACCGAATTTCGACGACGAAAAACAAAGGGTTATTTGATTTTTTACGAGCCTGAATCAAAAGCGGAATTATCCCATAAATTTTCCCTAAATCCTAGAAAAGTAAACTTTTATGGCTCTGTTCGCTGCAACCCCACTGCCGCCCTTCGACGAAACACCGGGCACTCGACACAAATCAAGCTTCCAGCAACTTCACAATGCCAAGCAATGCCGTTTCCGTCGTCTGTACCCGCACGGCCTGCCGATCGCCATCAAACTGAAATTTCTGCGCCACGACGTCTTCACGACCGCGAATCGCCCAAGCCAGCCATACGGTTCCCACCGGCTTATCCGGCGTTCCCCCGCCCGGACCGGCAATGCCGCTGCAAGCCACACTGACACTGGCGTGGGATCGCTGTAAAGCGCTTAACGCCATCTCCTCAACGCAGGCTTTGCTGACTGCCCCTTTGGTCTGCAGAGTGGTCTCTTTCACCCCCAACATCTCTCGTTTGGATTCATAGCTGTAAGTGATGTACGCACGATCAAACCACGCTGTACTGCCGCCGATTGACGTCAAAGCCTCGGCGATCATACCGCCGGTGCAGGATTCTGCCGTTACCACCACGGCCTTATGCTCCTTCAGCTTTCCGCCCACTTCCGTCATCAGAGTCTCAAACTGCATCTTCTTCCTCACCATTTGATCGCCGGATCCGGCTCCGCTCTTCCCGGAATACCGATTGCGCCCGACAAGCGTTTGCTATCCCTTTAAATATCGCCTAGCATACTCTTTTTTCGGTCTCTTTAAAACCAATCAACGCGACGGACTTCCATGACACAAAGCAAGCACACCCCGATGATGCAGCAATATCTTGCCATTAAAGCGCAAAATCCGGATTATCTGCTGTTTTATCGCATGGGCGACTTCTACGAACTTTTTTATGAAGATGCCCGGAAAGCCGCCAAATTACTCGACATCACCTTAACGGCTCGCGGAAAATCCGGCGGGGCTCCGATCCCAATGGCCGGCATCCCACACCACGCCTCCGAAAACTATCTGGCAAAGCTGGTAAAACTGGGCGAATCGGTAGCAATTTGCGAACAGATCGGAGACCCGGCCACCAGCAAAGGCCCGGTTGAACGTAAAGTCGTACGCATCATCACTCCGGGCACCCTTGTCGAAGAAGCTTTGCTCGAAGAACGCAGCGAAAATTTACTGGCGGCAATTCATCAAACGCAAAGCGATTTTGCCATCGCCAGCCTGGATGCTGCCAGCGGTCGATTCGAAACCACCCAGCTGGACTCACTGGATGCCCTGATCGCTGAACTGGAACGCTTGAAACCCAGCGAGTTACTGGTCGCCGATGCTTTCCGATCTGGCCGAGCAACTCCCGCAATCAACACGCTCCGCGACAACACTGCGCAACTACCCGCACTGGAATTTCGATGACGAGAGTGGCCGCAAGCGTTTAATCGACCAGTTCCAGACTCAGGATCTTCGAGCCTTTGGCTGTGAAGACAAACCGTGCATCATCAGCGCGGCCGGAGCAATCCTGCATTATGCGCAAAGCATGTTGCAAAACAGTCTGCCATATATCACCGGACTGCATTACTATCAAACCGATCGGGTTCTGATAATGGATCCGGTCAGTCGCCGCAACCTTGAAATCGATCAGAATCTCAGCGGTGGGCACCATAACACCCTGCTGTCCATTCTCGACCAAACCGCAACTCCGATGGGTAGCCGACTGTTACGCCAGCTGGCTCAACCAACCCTTGCAATACAGCAACGAATTGATTCATCGTCAGGATGCCGTCGAAACACTTTTTCACGCCATGATTGAAGAGGAGCTGCGCGACCGTCTAAAACAGATCGGCGACATGGAGCGCGATTCTCAGTCGAGTCGCATTAAATTCCGCCCGCCCCAGGGATCTGCAACAACTCGGCCGCGCGTTTGCCAACCTTCCGCAACTGCAGCAACTTCTCAAGCCGCTGGAAGCACAACGCCTGCTGGAAATTGACTGCTACCGTCGCCGAATATCCCACATTTGGCCGAGCTGCTGGAAAAAGCGATCATTGAGAATCCGCCTGTGCTGCTGCGCGACGGCGGCGTCATTGCCGAAGGTTTTGACGCCGAACTCGACGAATTGCGCAATCTGAAACATCAGGCCGGAGACTATCTGCTGAAATTGGAAACCCGCGAACGCGACCGTACCGGCATCTCGACCTTGAAAGTCGGCTACAATCGAGTTCACGGCTACTATATTGAAATCAGCAAAGCCCAACTCCGATGCCGTACCCGCTGAATACGTCCGGCGCCAAACCTTGAAAAATCAGGAACGTTACATCCTGCCGGAATTGAAAGAATTCGAAGACAAAATTCTCAGCGCGGGAGAAAAAGCACTCGCCAGAGAAAAATGGCTCTACCAACAATTACTTGACCGGCTGAACGAGGAGCTACGCCCCTTGCAGGCAACAGCACAGGCGTTATCCGAGCTGGATGTCTTAAACAATCTCGCCCGACAGGCCCGTTTACTCAACCTTTGGCCGCCCGCGCTTGACGCAGACTTCCGGCATTCAGATCAAGCAAGGAAGACACCTGACCCGTCGAAGCGCTCTCGTCGGAACCTTTTATTCCGAACGATATCGATTTCGGTGAACAGCGTCGCCTGCAGATCGTCACAGGCCCGAATATGGGCGGTAAATCAACCTTTATGCGTCAAACCGCTTTGATCACTCTGCTGGCCTTTATCGGCAGTTTTGTACCGGCAGAGGCGGCTGAAATCGGCCCGGTAGACCGAATATTCACCCGCATAGGCGCTTCGGACGACCTGACTTCCGGGCGCTCGACCTTCATGGTGGAAATGACCGAAACCGCCAATATCCTTCTGCATGCCAGCGAACATTCCTTGATTCTGATGGATGAAGTCGGACGCGGCACCTCGACTTTTGACGGTCTGGCACTGGCTCTGGCAATTGCCGAACATCTCGCCACCCGAATCAAAGGCTATTGCCTGTTCGCCACCCACTATTTCGAATTAACCGCTCTGGCGGAACGTTTTGACAACACAGTCAACATCCATCTGGACGCAATTGAACATCAGGATAAAATTGTGTTTCTGCATCAGGTACACGAAGGGCCAGCTTCACAAAGTTACGGCCTTCAGGTCGCCGCCTTGGCGGGTGTACCAAAAAGCGTGATCAAGGCCGCAAAAACCCACCTGCATCAATTGGAAAACCAAAGCGTTGCCCAACAGCAGGCGACTCAGCCGTCCGACTTCCCGGTTCAGCAATTCGATCTGTTCAGTGCCCCCGACCCGCGCTGTGAAAACATCCAACAGCGACTGCAGGAGATCGATCCAAACGACCTGTCTCCACGTCAGGCGTTAGAGATACTCTACGAACTGAAACAACTTGAATCCAAACACGATTAAAACAAGGAATCCGCATGCAGCAAGCGATGATTGCAGAAATCGATCAAGAAAATTTTCAGGAACTGGTTATCCACGCCTCATCCAAATTTCCGGTTTTTCTGCACTTCTGGTCCCCACAAGATGCCATGAGCCAGGAAGCTAACCGTCTACTTGAAACACTGGCCCAGCGTTACGCAGGAAAATGGATTTTGGCCAAACTCAACACCGCCGCCCAAAGCGAACTGAGCCAGCGCTTCGGCGCACCGCGGACCCCGATGGTCAAGATCATCGAGAACGCGGCAGCGGTTCGCCAGATCGATGGTCTGAAAAGCGAACAGGAATACCAGACTCTGATCGAGGAATTCATCAACCAAGACCCATCGGAAATCCTCCGCAAGCAGGCTGCTCAGGCTTATGCTACGGGCGATACCGAACTGACTGAAAACAAGTTGAAACAAGCTGTTCAGACCAATCCGGAGAACGATAAATCCCATCTAGACCTGACTCAGCTGTACTTTCGTCAAGGACGACTGGACGAAGCGCAGCAACTGTTCGAGGCTTTACCTGAAAGCAGTCGCCAAACACCTCAAGGCATTTATATTTCCGGATTATTTTTTTTCCGGCAAGTTGCCGATACCCTTCCCGACCCGGCCGAGATTCAACGGCGCATTCAAATCTCTCAAGACGATGGCGACGCTTTGTTCGCCCTCAGCGGCTACTTACTGATCAACGGGCATGAGGAAAAAGCTCTGCAGACCCTGATGAAACTCTATGTTCTGGAGAAAAGCGACGAGAATTCGCGCGCGCAGCAGGCGCTTTTAAAAGCTTTTGAAATGCTGAACACTGCGGCACCGCAACTGGTTGCAAGCTATCGCAGAAAATATCAGAATTTACTCTATTAAACCGATACAATCTAAATAACCAGCCGCCGCAAACCCGGCTAAACCAAACATCGAGCAGAAGAAGCTTGAAAATCAAAGGAGTGATTTGTGGAACTCAAGAATTCTGAAAACAGCTACGGCGTCATCAGCCGAGCCAATCACTGGCTCTCAGCGGTGCTTTTTATCGGCTTGATCTTTCTGGGCATTTATATGCATGAACTGGAAAAAAGCCCCGAAAAATTTGCGCTTTACGATCTGCACAAATCCTTGGGAATCGGTTTATTCATCTTGATGATTCTTCGTCTGCTCTGGCTAAAAATCAGCCCGAACCCTGAACAACTTTCCAAAACCCGGTTTGAACACATTCTAGGTCATGCCACCAAAGGCCTGCTTTATCTGGCGATGTTGATGCTGCCGATTTCCGGCTGGGTCATGTCCAATTCAGGCGGGCACGAAGTTGCGTTTTTCGATCTGTTTACCCTGCCAAGCATTGTCGGTGAAAATCACGATATCCACGAAATTGCCGAAGGCATTCACGAAATCGGAAAATGGATGCTGTTACTCATCCTGTTGCATATTGCCGGTGCCTTGAAACATCATTTTATTTATAAGGATTCGACACTGATGAGAATGCTGGGGCGCAAATAAGCGCTCGCCGAATAATGATTGCCCGCCTTCAGGCGGGAATCCCCGACTCGCTTTACCCAAAACACTGAAAAACTATGCAAATCGATCAATTAAAAAATACCACTCTCTGCCTGGGTGTTGCCGGAAATTTTGCCGGCCACCTGGAACAGGCCGGCGAAACACCAGACTTTGTCAATGTTAAGACACAAAGCGCCACGGCACCCAAAGGCATATTTCCATACTATGTGCCGGGCAATCCGCAGCAGATCGGTGTTTTCCCACTGGCCGACAAGCGCATTCAATACCCAACGGATTTAGCCGAAGACGCTCATTTGCAAGCTGAACCGGAAGTCTGCGTCCTGTTCGACGCTCATTATGAATTTGGCAAAATCACCGAATTAAAGCCCCGGTTTTTTGCCGCTTTCAACGACTGCTCAATCCGCAAACCCGGAGCCAAGAAAATCAGCGAGAAGAAGAATTGGGGAGAGGCAACCAAAGGCATTGCAGGACAATTTCTACCGGTAACCTCGCTGGCCGAAGGCGGTGAGCTGGACACCTATCGCATCGCTTCTTTTCTTGAAAGAAACGGGGAGATTCACGCTTATGGAAATGACAGCGCCGTCACCTCCTACTCTTATTTTCACCAGCAACTGATGCAATGGATGATCGACAAACTCAACCACCAAGCAGATTTCGGCCCACTGGAAAACCTGAACCAACTCGTTCATCAATCCGGTTTCCCGAAACAGATCATGGTCAGTCTGGGCGCCACAACCTATACCGAATTCGGCGAATCCGTATTTTTGCAACCGGGCGACCGGATCGCCATTTATGTCTACAACAATCAAAAACATACGCCCGAACAGATCGCTGCGCATGCTCACGGAACCCCTCTCGAATTAAACGACTGCTCGCTGCTGCGTCAGGAAATTGTATAAAGAGAAATTCCGATGGCATCTGAAAAAAGTTACCGAGAAGAGGAAATTGCCCAAGTTAGAAGCTGGCTGGAGCAGGTTGTAGTCGGTTTAAACCTGTGTCCGTTTGCAAAACACCCTTACCAGAACAATCAGATTCATTTTGCCGTTAGCCTGGCCCAGGATGAAGAAACCCTGCTTCAGGACCTTCTGTTTGAGTTGCAGGAGCTGGAGCGGCTCGACTCTAAAGAACGGGATACCACCCTGCTCATCGTGCCGGAAATGCTACAGTCCTTCGACGATTTCAATAATTTCCTGGACTGGAGCGATGCCTTAATTTACCAGCAAGGATGGCGCGGAACCTTTCAAATCGCCACCTTCCATCCCAATTATCGTTTTGCGCAAACAGAAGAACACGACGACGACAATCTTACTAATCAGGCACCCTTGCCAATTCTGCACATTCTGCGCGAAACAAGCATTGAAAAAGCTCTTGAGCATTACCCTGAAGATCCCGAAACTATTTTTCAGCGAAATATCCAGACTGTCCGTAACCTCAGCATACAGCAGAAACGTCAACTGTTTCCCCACCTCTTTAGTCAGACAAACAACCTAAAAGACAATGATTGAGAAAACCGCGGCGGCATAAATAACACCGCCAAACACTCAAAGGAGCTTTTCATGCACTCAAATCTCATCCGCACACTTTTCCTCTGCCTCGCTTTCCTTGCTTCCGCAACCGTTCAGGCCGACGGCGTCATTCCTCAAGCGAAAAACCTTCAAGAACTCGGACAGAAGGCACTCAAAAATAATCTTCCTATTGCCATTCTGTTTGCAGCACAAGGCTTGAAATCGACGCAAAATCTCAAAGAGCTGGCACTGGATCCGATCGTCATGTCAGGCGATCTTGACGATCAGGTTCTTTTCACCGAACTGCACCCTAACGATGGCAACACCACCATAGATTTTTACGGCGAAGAAACGCCAAACAAAGAATTCAAGCAAATTTACAACTTGTCCAGCCTGCCGGTAGTGATTTTTGTGAATGGCGAAGGCGACATCATCGCCCCACCGCTCCTGTCCGGAGCCTATGATTTCTATTACCACTACTTCAAACAACACTTGGAACAAGCGCAAAAACAGCTCAACAGCCAATAACAAAGCCCTAATTACCTGAACAACCTCAACGGGTTTTCATTAAAAGATAAACAATAAAAAAGCCGGAATCCAACTTAATGAATTCCGACTTTTTGGAATTTGGCAGCGGGGGCAGAATTTGGATTTGAACTCACGATCATCGGGATATGGGCCACCACTTTCAATTAAATCAATAGCTTAATAACACTTTCAACCACCCAAGTAACCGTTAAACCTACTTTAACCAACTTTAGCCAACTTAACAAAACCATCATCCATTTCTCTTCTTATTCCGGCTAGTTGACTTTCAATCTAATTTGTATATACAATTCTGTATACACCTTTTAAAGGAGGTTGAAATGGAAGCTAAAATTTTTCAGTCTGGGAATAGCCAAGCAGTACGAATTCCAAAAGAGTTCCGTTTTGATGTTTCCGAAGTCGAAATTTTCAAACGTGGCGATGAAGTGATTCTTAAACCAAAACCTAAAAATCTCGGTGCGGCTTTTAAGCTTCTCTGCGATATGCCAGACGACTTTATGGAAAACGGTCGTGATGATTCTCTTCCTCAAGAAAGAGAGGCTTTCTAATTCATGTATATGCTTGATACCAATATCTGTATCTACATCATTAAAAAGAAACCTGTATCGGTTTTTGAAAAGTTCGAACAATTACCGATTGGTTCGGTTGCCATGTCGCTGGTCACTTATGGCGAACTGCAATATGGAGCTTTAAGAAGCAATAACTCAGAAAAGGCACTTAATGTACTTGAAGAGTTAGCCAACTATATTCCGGTATTGCCTGCCGGATTAGATGTGGCGAAACACTACGCGGAAATTCGAGCGGATTTAACCTCTAAAGGCACGCCTATCGGAAATAATGACTTGTGGATTGCCGCACATGCCCAGTCACTTGGACATACACTTGTCAGCAACAATGTGAAAGAATTTGAGAGAGTTGAAAATCTAATACTCGAAAATTGGGTGTAAGTCCTAACGTTCCTTCTTTTATATTCAAATCGGCTACATCTACTTTTCGCCAGGCAATAAAAAAGCCCTGACTCATTTCGCTGAAAAGCTAATGAATCAAGGCTTTGGAATGTGGTAGCGGGGGCAGGATTTGAACCTACGACCTTCGGGTTATGAGCCCGACGAGCTACCAAGCTGCTCCACCCCGCGTCAATTTTTAATGTCAAACCGGCCGCTCTGAGAGCCTGTTGCCGTTCTATGGAGCGTATTATAGGGGTTGATGAAAATAATGCAACCCCATTTGGTGCTTTTTTTGCTATAGAGTAGAATTTTGCGCTACGACGGGTTTCTACGGCTGTTTAATTCGAGGTTGAGCTGTTATCAATCTGCATTTTATGGCATGGTAAAATAGTATTTTTCGATTAGAAAATTTCCATGTTAAAGCAGTCCAGAGATTCTGAAGTTTATATGTTGGTTGTCGAGTTGGGGAGCATCACCAAAGCGGCAGACCAATTGGGGATGTCCAAAGCCAACGTAAGCCGGGTTTTGTCTCGAATGGAGCGCATGTGGGGAGCGGACTTACTGATTCGAAGTACGCGCAGCACCCACGTTACCGAAGCCGGGCGTCTGGTTTACAAACATTGCGTCGACTGGCTTGACTCGATTCAGAACGTACGCGAAGAAGTCGATACCCTACAGGGCGTCGCTTCCGGCGAGATCCGCATCGCCGCTTCAAGTCTTTTCAGCAATTTGTATCTGGTTGAACCGATCGAACGTTTTCTTCAGTTGTATCCAAAAGTTCGCATTGCATTAATTATGGACGGAAAGCATGAGTTTCTGGTAGAAGGTGGCTACGACCTGGCTTTTCGCTTCGGACCATTGGAAGACTCAACGCTGCGTTCCAGAATATTGAGAACGACGGAACTTGGCATTTTCGCAGCGCCGTCTTATCTGAATATTCATGGAAAGCCGCAAAAAGTGGCTGATTTAAAGGAGCATAGCTGTTTGATCTACACAGCCATGTCGCAACCATATAACTGGGGGAGTCTCCTGGATACGGTCGAAAGCCTGAGAGTGAACGGCAATTTCGAGAGCAACAGTGAAGAGATGCTGGTGCGCATGGCATGCAGAGGAAAAGGGTTGCTCTTTTTTCCTCGTGCGCTGGTCGAGAAAGAACTGGAGGAAAAACGGCTGGTTCAATTACTCCCCGAAGTGTCGGCTCCGTTCGCGGTCAATATCGTCTACCCTTTTCACAAAGAACTCCCCTACCGCCTGCGCCTGTTTATCGACTACATGCGCTCCCATAGCTCCATGTAGCCCGACATACAACCGGACTTTAGTGGAGAACCAGAGAGCCGCGACCTGGACTTCAGTGCAACTATTGAAGCTGGCTTTTCTCCAGATAGGACTCATAATCACCACGGTAATCTTCGATACCGCCTTCTTTCATTACCATGACTCGAGTGGCAATCGAGGATACAAATTCCCGGTCATGCGAAACAAAAATCACCGTCCCGGGATAATTTTCCAGCGCCATGTTCAACGATTCGATCGACTCCATATCCAAGTGGTTGGTCGGTTCATCCATAATCAGAACATTCGGCTTTTGCATCATCAATTTACCGAACAGCATCCGTCCCTGTTCACCTCCGGACAAAACCTTGACGGATTTGTCGATCTCTTTCTGCGAGAACAGCAAACGTCCGAGAATCGCACGTACGGCCTGTTCGTCATCGCCTTCCTGCTTCCACTGGCTCATCCAATCCAAAAGACTCAGATCTTCGGAAAAATCCGCCGCATGATCTTGTGCGTAGTAACCGATTTTAACGTTTTCCGACCACTTGACCACGCCTGAAGTCAGTCCGGTGTCGCCGACCAGGCATTTCAGGAAAGTGGTTTTTCCGATCCCGTTACCACCGATTACCGCCAGGCGCTCTTCGACTTCCAGCATCATGCTGAAATCCTTGATTACTTCATTGTCACCGTCAGCGTCATCATGATAGGTTTTCGATAAATGCTCGATTTCCAACGCCAGACGGAAGAGTTTTTTCTCCTGCTCAAAGCGGATGAACGGATTGACACGGCTGGATGGCTTAACCTCTTCCAGCTGAATTTTGTCGATCAACTTAGCACGCGAAGTTGCCTGTTTGGCTTTGGACGCATTGGCCGAGAAACGGCTGACGAAGGTTTTCAATTCATTGATCTGTGCCTGTTTCTTAGCGTTATCCGCCAGCAAACGCTCACGAGCCTGAGTGGACGCAACCATGTACTCATCGTAGTTGCCGGGATAAACACGCAATTCACCGTAATCCAAATCCGCCATATGCGTACAGACACTGTTCAGAAAGTGACGATCGTGAGAGATGATGATCATGGTGCTTTTGCGTTCGTTCAACACATTTTCCAACCAGCGAATGGTATCGATATCCAAGTTGTTGGTCGGTTCGTCCAACAGCAGGATATCCGGATCGGCAAACAGCGCCTGTGCCAAAAGCACACGCAATTTCCAACCCGGTGCCACTTCGCTCATGGGACCGTAATGCTGTTCTACCGGAATCCCCACGCCAAGCAACAATTCTCCGGCGCGCGACTCAGCAGTATAGCCATCCATTTCGCCGAACTTGACTTCTAAATCGGCAACTTGCATCCCTTCGTCTTCAGACATTTCCGCCAGGCCGTAGATGCGATCGCGTTCGCTTTTGACCTCCCACAATTCCGGCTGCCCCATAATGACGGTATCGATCACCGAATAGGCTTCGTAGGCGAACTGATCCTGTTTCAATTTCCCCAAACGTTCGTCCGGATCCAGTGAAACGCTTCCGGCAGTGGGTTCCAGATCGCCACCAAGAATTTTCATCAGTGTCGACTTTCCGCAGCCGTTGGCACCGATTAAACCGTAGCGGTTCCCTTCACCGAATTTGACTGAGATGTCTTCGAAAAGCGGCTTTTCACCAAACTGCATGGTGATGTTTGCGGTTGATAACACTTTGAAATCCTTTCTGTTAACTTACAGGGAATAAGAAATGCGCGTATTCTGGCACAAATGGCCACAAAAAACGAGGGAACAGAGAAAAACCACCGGAAAGAAAGCAAAAAGCCCCGGTGGATTTCTCACAACGGGGCTTGCCGAAACATTTACGGAAACGCTTGGTAAAGGTGTTATACCACTTCCGCCAGAAGCGTATTCATACGTTTGATAAATGCTGCCGGTTCTTCAAGCTGATCGCCTTCAGCCAGCTGCGCCTGCTCAAGCAGGAACAAAGACCATTCTTTCACTCGGTTTTCATCATCCATCGCATCCAATTTCTTGACCAGAATATGCTCCGGGTTCAGTTCCAGTACCGGTTTTTGCTTCGGTACGCTTTGTCCCATCTGCTCCATCATGCGAGCCATGTGTGCCGACATATCTCCTTCGGCATTCACCACACAAGCCGGAGAATCCGTCAAACGATGCGTGATTTTAACGTCAGAAACATTGTCTTCGATCGCTTTCTTAACTTTTTCCGTTAGGGCTTCGCGCGCTTTTTTGTCTTCTTCAGACAGCTCCGCTTCCGCCTCGTCTTCGAACTCTTTCAGATCGGCCGAAGTAATCGACTTCAACGGTTTACCGTCGAACTCGGTCAAGTGGGAAACCAGCCATTCGTCGATGCGATCCGACAACAGCAATACTTCAATCCCCTTCTTGCGGAACATTTCCAGGTGCGGGCTGCCTTTCGCAGCGGCATGCGTATCGGCGACAATAAAATAGATCGCTTCCTGACCTTCCTGCATGCGATCGATGTAACCCTGCAAAGAAATGCGCTGTTCCGCTTTATCATCGTGGGTTGAAGCAAAACGCAGCAATGCCGCGATCTTATCCTTATTGGCAAAATCTTCCACAATCCCTTCTTTCATTACTTGACCGAACTGATCCCAGAAGGTGTTGTAGTCGTCCTGCTCTTCCGCTTTGGCCATTTTGCCTAGCTGATCCAGCACTCGCTTGACGGAAGCGGCACGAATCTTATCGACCACTTTATTGCTTTGCAGAATTTCACGCGACACGTTCAGCGGCAAGTCGGCCGAATCGATGACCCCGCGCACGAAACGCAGATAGGTCGGCATCAGATGTTCGGCGTCATCCATAATGAACACACGTTTCACATACAATTTCAAACCGTAACGGCGCTCGCGATCATACAGATCGAACGGCGCCTGCTTTGGAATATACAGCAACGAAGTATATTCCAGCGTCCCTTCAACCTTATTGTGCATATGCGTCAAAGGCTCGTTAAAATCGTGCGAAATGGTCTGGTAGAAGTTAGTGTAATCTTCTTCGCTTAATTCCGACTTCGGCTGAGTCCACAAGGCTGTTGCCTTGTTCACCTTTTCCCATTCCTCGGTGATTTTT
This sequence comes from Thiomicrorhabdus sp., assembly GCF_963677875.1. NCBI lineage: Bacteria > Pseudomonadati > Pseudomonadota > Gammaproteobacteria > Thiotrichales > Piscirickettsiaceae > Thiomicrorhabdus > Thiomicrorhabdus sp. The sequence goes on from NZ_OY782564.1 coordinate 24,861, forward strand.
TCAGCTTTCGCCTCTTCATCCCATTCGGTTTTTCTCATCTGAATCGGAAAATTGATGTGATCCGAATAGGTGGTAATAATGTTTTTCAGACGGAAATTATCCAGAAACTCATCCATATCCTCTTTCAAATGCAGAGTGATCGAGGTACCTTTGCCGGCTTTTTCAACGGTTTCCAGCGTGTACTCACCTTCTCCTTTTGACACCCAGCGCGTTCCTTCCGAAGCCTCGCTTCCCGCTTTGCGGGTTTCCAGAGCAACTTCATCGGCAACAATAAACGAGGAATAGAACCCTACCCCAAATTGACCGATCAGGTTGGAATCCTTAGCCTGATCCCCGGTCAGACTCTCAAGAAATTTCTTGGTTCCGGAGTTGGCAATGGTTCCGATGTTGGCAATGACTTCGTCACGCGTCATGCCGATGCCATTGTCACGAATGGTCACAGTGCGGGCATTTTTGTCGAAATCGATGGAAATCGCCAGCTCATCCTCGCCCTCGTTTAAACTGTCATCCGAAACCGCCTGGAAACGTAATTTATCCAAAGCGTCGGAAGCGTTGGAAACCAATTCGCGCAAAAAGATTTCTTTATTCGAATACAGCGCGTGGATCATTAATTTAAGCAGTTGATTGACTTCTGTTTGAAACGCATGGGTTTCGGTTGCACTCATGGTTTGTTCTCCGATATGAATTTTAAAACGTTCAGCGATTTGATCCCGTCAGCGATCGGCAGGATCAATTTGAAAATTAAACACTTCGCTTTCAATAGGGCTGACATGCATTTTTTTCAAGGCCGGAAACAAAAAAAGCACGGAATTATCCGTGCTTTTCAATGAAAGGCTCTCGATTTTAGCGAAATTTAAAACTCGCCCGCAACCGTGGTTTCCACTTTTTTATTATTAGCAACCGCAGTTAAGGAAGCGGTAATATCATCCGGCGCACTCATAATACTCATAAAGCTTCCGGATCCCATCATCGACAAGCTTGGCCAGTTGATCGCAATACGGAACTTGGCATTCAACGCAACCACTTCATTACCGACCACCAGAATTTCATACGGAAAATGCGCTGCATGCGATGGCCCGGAACCATCAATCGACTTGCGAATAAAAGCATCATCGCCTTCACCGTGTTTCAAAGCCACCCCAAATACCGTCATATCTTTAGAGACATTGATGCGATACACTTTTTTCGCCCCGGCACGATTGGCTTTCAAACCGGCTTCGACCGAATCAACCGCCGCTTGATGCGAACCGAATTCCGCCAATTCATCAACGTCGTCAAAATATGGCATCATAATTTTGTAATGGTAATCGCGCAGATCATCCGGGCTCAAACCTTCTGCGGCACCATATGTCTTACCTGCACCCAAAGCGGCTTGCATTGCAGCCTGAACGGGTTTGATATCCCCTTGCATGCGGTAAGCATTCCACATATATTCCGGATTGGTGTAACTGACTTCAACCGAAGAACCGTTCTTAACCACAGCAACCCGCTCCATGGCACCAAAGCCGCCGTTTTTCGACGCACCAGCCATTTTCTTCAAGGCGTCGTTGGTCACGACAATGACATTGGAATCAGCATCCGGCGCGTAACTGCCGACCACTTCAAAACCATTTTTTTGCAATGCCGCAGTCGCTTTCGCGGACGCATCGGCGATACTTGAAGCGGCTGAAGATCCCATTACAAACGGTTTAAGTTCACCGGCAAATGCGGCAAAAGGCATGAATCCCAGGCTGGCGCATAAAACGCCTTTACGCAGAATAGATTGAATATTTTTCATAACCATAACCTCCCCTGTCAGGTTTTTATCTGTCTTTGTTTTTATGCCTTCGTTTCCGAAGTTGGAGGCTATTGTTATAAAATTTTCTTAATTTAAAAACCTAAATATTTTTATATCAGAATAAGGTCGATCTAATATTAGAAATCGCTAAAATAAGGAAATTCCTTAAAAAAGTTCAAATTCATCCGCTTCAGACTCGACCGCCTGATGCATTCTCGAACGCATTCGGTCTTTCATCATTTCGATCGCCTGATCCGCCGGAATATGCTGATCAAAAATCAATTCAAACAGCTCTTCTTCCTCGCGCATGGTCGTGCCTTTGCGCACACCGGCTTTAAACGCTTCCCACTCTTCAGCACTTTTAACCCGCATCTCATGCGAAACAATTTCTGCCAATCCGGACAAGCCATAGGAGACATGCTCCAGACGTTGACTGAGTTTATCGTAGAATTGAAAAGCAATAATCGCCTGCTGCATTTTAGCTGCCAAATCGTCCGCCTGAGTAAGCAAAGCCCCTCTGAGAGAGCCCTCTTCTCCGGAATCTTCTTTGCTCAAATCCTGACCAAGCTTCTGAATATGCTCGATATGCTGCGACATATAGGTGAAGGAATCGATCAAGGCATTAACGGAATTATCCCCTTCACTGATCGACAGATCGATTTGCGCAACCGACAGATTCAAAACCAGAATCGTCTGCTGAACTTCTTTGGCTCCGAGGGTAAAGTTTTGGTCAATCGCATGCATATTTCTATTTTCCTTATATTCGATTCTGTCTCAGACCGGAGCCTTGTGACCACTCAGAATTTCATTAATATCCAAAATCAGCGAGACGGTTCCATCGCCGAGAATCGTTGCCCCGGCAATACCATCCACCTTGGCAAAATTGCTTTCCAAGCTTTTGATAACGACTTGCTGCTGTCCCAGCAGATCATCCACAAAAATTCCCGCACGCTGACCACCGTCTTCGACAACCACCAAAAGACCTTCCTGCAGATTCTCGCGTGCATCATCCACTCCCATTTTGCGGTGCAAACGAATCACCGGAATGTAATGGTCGCGCAATTTATACAGCTCGGCTCCGCCGGCAATTCCCTTAACGCTGACCGGATCAACTTGAATCGATTCGATAATCGACACCAGCGGGAAGACGAACGTCTGGCTACCCACGGTACATAGCTGACCGTCAAGAATGGCCAGAGTCAACGGCAGACGGATGGTAAAAACACTGCCTTCGCCCAGACGGGTTTCGACGTCGACCGAACCGCCCAGACTGCGGATATTACGCCGCACGACATCCATACCGACGCCACGACCGGAAATATCGCTGACCACTTCCGCCGTTGAAAAACCGGGATGAAAGATCAGATCGATGATTTCCTGCTCACTCAAACCGTGATCCGCTTCAATGACGCCTTTTTCAATCGCCTTCTGCTCGATTTTCGCCGCATTGATTCCCGCGCCATCATCGCTGATTTGAATCAAAATACTGCCGCCTTGATGATAGGCGGACAGCTTGACGGTTCCCGTTTCGTCCTTACCGCTCTCCAGACGCGCTTGCGGCGTTTCAATGCCGTGGTCAATCGAGTTGCGGACGATATGCACCAATGGATCGGTCAATTGTTCAAGCATGGTTTTATCCAGCTCGGTGCCTTCGCCTTCCATAACCAGGTTAATTTTTTTCTCCAGCTTCTGGCTGACATCATGCACGATTCGCGGCATGCGGTTGAAAGCAAAGCTAACCGGCAACATGCGGATATTCATCACGCTCTCCTGCAGTTCCCGGGTGTGGCGTTCAAGGTGATTCAGCCCCTCCTTCAACTTATCGACCCAGTCGTGATTACCGTCCTGCGTACCTTGCTCGGCCTGATCGCCGAACTGACTCAACATCGACTGGGTAATAACCAACTCCCCGACCAGATTCACCAGTTGATCGATCTTGCTCAAATCGACACGAATCGAACCTTCCGGCTTACTGGATGATTGAGGTACGGCTTTCTTCTCTGCTTTCCTTGCCGAGGCTGGAGCAGATTGATGTGCCGCTTTTTCATCAATTGCTTTTGCAGGAGCCGTTGCCGCAACCTCAGGAGCCGACTTTGACTCGACAGGCGTCCGTGGGGCATCCACTTCACGAATCTCAATGGTGGCACCATCACCATCGATCCATTCGAACACTTCTTGAACCTCTTCCAAAGTGGCGTGATCGCTTTTCAAAGTGAGCCGCCAACTTAAATACAATGACTCCGGATCAAAGGCATCAAAATCGGGCAATTCATCGTTTTTGAGTTCAACCGTCAGATCCCCGAGCGTTTCCAGTTCGCGAAAAATCCGCAACGGTTCATTACCGGTTTTAAGCAAATCAGCTTCGGGAATCACATCAATCTGCCAGACCTTTTCGGCACTGTCAGCTTTGCTTTCTGACGCTTCCGGCATCACCGGATTGTTACCCAGAATGGCTTCCAGCTGATCTTGCACTTCTCTGGCTCTCTGCGCATCAATCTCCTGATGATCCTTCAATTTCGTCAGCATGTCGCGCAAGACATCCACTGCCTGCAACAACGCCTGCTGAGAAGCCGTGGTAACTTCCCGGGCGCCGTCACGCATTTCATCAAGCAAGGTTTCCAGAACATGAGTGAAACCGGCTATTTCATTGAAACCAAAAGTCCCGCTGCCGCCCTTGATCGAGTGTGCTGCACGAAAAATTTCGTTGATCTTTTCGCTGTCGGGAACCCCGGTCGGCAATTCAAGAAGGCCGGACTCCATCACGTCCAGACCTTCAAAACTTTCTTCAAGATAAGTTTGGCGAAAGGTTTCCATCATATCCATAGAGTTTTATCCTCAGAAGAGTTCCACATCACCTTCAATCGGTTTCGATTCAATGTGATGAATATAGTTATTTTCCTGTTCGGCCAGCGAACGGTTGTGCATGGCATTCAGTCGACGAACCCGCACCCGACCGTCCGCCGGGTAATAAAGCACCTTGCGCGGGTAAATATCTCCGATGTCTTGCGATACCAGATTAAAGCCTTCGGTGTAAACATAATCAAATGCAAAGCCGATGTTGTACCAGCCGATGTTATTCATCGCGCCCATAATCCGGCCGCCGCCGAACAGCTTGAATTCCAGTCGGTTACGTCTGGCTCCGATTGCCAGAAGTGCATTGACCAGGTTTTCCATGGCGTAGTTTCCGTAACGATTGGCATCGGAGAGTTCGGCCGGACTTTGATTCAGCTTACGGTCGACCGGCAACATAAAATGATTCATGCCGCCGACACCGGCAATCGGATCGCGAACACAAGCCGAGATACAGGAACCCAGCACGGTTTCGATCCGTTCATTTGCCCTTGTCACATAAAATTCGCCCGGTAGAATTTTCACAGTTTCAATGCCTTCAACCGGATCGGTACTTCTTTGCATAACGTTTAATCGTCTTTCTCTAGAATCTGTTTGTTCTGTTGTTTTTGCGCTTTTTGCTGGGCTCTGCGCATTTTAAAAAAGCCGCTGATTTGTGTGCTGCACTCGTGAGCCAGTACACCCCGACCAACATCCAGCTGATGATTCAGTCGGTCGTCACTCACCAATTCGAAAACCGAATCGACAGCGCCGGTCCTCGGATCGGCAGCCCCATAGACAATCCGCTTGACTCTGGCATGCACCAGAGCGCCGGCGCACATCGGGCACGGTTCCAGAGTCACATACAAAGTCGTCTCCGGCATTCGATAGTTCTCCAATACCTGACCAGCCGCCCGGATTGCCAGCATCTCGGCATGCGCCGTCGGGTCGTTTCCTTGAATCGATTGATTCCAACCCTCTGCCAGCCACTGATCGTCAATTACCATAACGGCACCAACCGGAACTTCTCCAGTCGATTCCGCCTTTTTTGCCAAATTAATTGCATAGGCCATCCAAAATCGGTCTTTTTCTTCCTGAGTCAACCCCGGAGGACATTGCGGTTTTTGCGACACTTTCCACTCCCGTAAACAAAAAAGGCTCTCCCGGAATACTCCAAGGAAAGCCCTGTAAAGTCAAAAATTTTACCCTATTCAAACCCAGCCAGATCGTCGGCTTCTTCCCCACTCAATTGAGACGGAATCATCAACAACGAGGAAAACGGTTTTAAAACGAAATTTCGAATTCAAACCGAAGCCTTTCTAACTCGCCACATGCCAAACGACGTTTATTAGCAAATAAACGCGTGGGCACATCACGTTAAAGAAAAGTTTCGGAACAAATCACTCCCATTCGATGGTCGCAGGCGGCTTGGACGAAATATCGTAAGTCACACGCGAAATACGTGGAATCTCATTGATGATTCTCCCGGAAACATGCTCCAGAAACTCGTAAGGAAGATGCGCCCAGCGCGCAGTCATAAAGTCGATGGTTTCAACGGCACGCAAGGCAACCACATAATCATAACGCCGCGCATCGCCGACAACACCGACCGATTTCACCGGCAGGAAGACCGCAAACGCCTGTGAAGTTTTGTCGTACAGTTCCCATTTATGCAATTCTTCGATAAAAATATGATCCGCCAGGCGCAGAATGTCGGCATACTCTTTTTTGACTTCTCCCAGAATGCGAACGCCAAGCCCCGGCCCGGGGAACGGATGACGATAAACCATGTTATAAGGCAAGCCTAAAGCCACACCCAGTTTACGCACTTCGTCCTTAAATAATTCGCGCAACGGCTCGATCAACGACATTTCCATGTCTTCCGGCAAGCCGCCGACGTTATGGTGGGATTTGATGACTTTCGCTTTACCGGTTTTGGAACCGGCCGACTCGATCACATCCGGATAGATGGTTCCCTGCGCCAGCCATTTGACGCCTGCCAACTTCGCCGACTCTGCATCAAACACTTCAATAAACTCGCGCCCGATAATTTTACGCTTTTCTTCCGGATCGGTTTTCCCTGCCAAAGCATTCATAAAACGCTCTTCGGAATCGGCACGGATGACACGAATCCCCATGTTTTCGGCAAACATCGCCATGACCTGATCGCCTTCCTGATAACGCAACAGACCGTGATCCACAAACACGCAAGTCAACTGGTCGCCAATGGCTTTATGCAACAGCGCAGCAACGACAGACGAGTCAACACCACCGGAAAGTCCCAGCATCACCTGATCGGTACCGACCTGTTCGCGAATGCGTTTAATACTGTCTTCAATAATGTTTTCAGTCGTCCAAAGCTTTTCGCAACCGCACAGTTCGACGACAAAACGATCGATCATACGCTTGCCTTGTTTGGTATGAGTCACTTCCGGATGAAACTGAATTCCGTAGAAATTTTTCTCTTCGTTCGCCATACCGGCAATCGGGCAGTTCGGCGTTGAAGCCATCAGCTTGAAACCTTCCGGCAACTGATCAACACGGTCGCCGTGCGACATCCAAACATCCAGCATGCCATAGCCTTCCGGAGTCACTTCGTCTTCAATATCGATCAAAAACTTGGTATGACCATGAGCGCGTACCTGTGCATAACCGTATTCATGCTCCAACGCATTGATCACCTTGCCACCAAGTTGCTGCGCCATGGTCTGCATACCGTAGCAGATACCAAGAACCGGAACACCCAGTTCAAACACCGCCTGAGGGGCAACTGGAGCATCGTCTCCGGTAACCGTTTCCGGACCACCGGAAAGAATGACCCCTTTGGCACCGAAATCGCGCACAAACTGGGAATCCACATCCCAAGGTTCCACTTCGCAGTAAACGCCGATTTCACGAATGCGGCGGGCAATCAGTTGCGTATATTGCGACCCGAAGTCAAGAATGAGAATACGATGATCGTGAAGATTTGTATTTGACATAAAGATATCCAGAATTAAATGGTTAGACCCTGCTGGTCTCGGAAATCAAAACACACAAGGCTTTTGCGGAAAAACCCGCAAAAGCCTTGTGGCGTTCCAGAACGGAATAGCATGCTCGCGACGAGAACGATTAAACTCGATAATTCGGCGCTTCTTTTGTAATGGTGACATCGTGAACGTGCGACTCGGTCATACCCGCATTGGTCACACGAACAAACGATGGCTTGGAGTTCATTGTTGCAATATCCTTGCAACCGGTATAACCCATTGCCGAGCGCAAACCACCGGCCAACTGATGAATGATCGGCGACAAAGGCCCTTTATAGGCAACACGTCCTTCAATCCCTTCCGGAACCAGCTTGTCTTCGGCGTTGGACGACTGGAAGTAACGATCGGAAGACCCCGTCGGCTGGGCCATCGCTCCCAAAGATCCCATTCCGCGATAGGATTTGTAAGCACGCCCCTGATAGTATTCAACTTCACCCGGAGATTCTTCGGTACCGGCAAACATGGAACCGAACATACAAGCCGAAGCGCCGGCAACCAGCGCTTTGGCAACATCGCCGGAAAAACGCATTCCGCCATCGGCAATTAAAGGAACTCCGGTTCCTTCCAACGCTTTGGCGACGTTGGAAATCGCGGTAATCTGTGGGACACCGACACCGGCAACGATACGGGTAGTACAAATTGACCCGGGGCCAATCCCGACTTTAACGCCATCCGCACCGGCTTTAACCAGGTCAAGAGCCGCTTCGCCCGTAGCGATATTTCCACCAATTACTTCAATTTCAGGGTAATTCTGCTTCACCCAGGCAACGCGATCCAATACACCTTGCGAATGACCGTGAGCTGTGTCGACGATAATCGCATCCACACCCGCTTCGACAAGAGCCTTAACGCGTTCTTCGGTTTCTTTACCGGTTCCGACCGCTGCACCAACACGCAAACGGCCCTCAGAATCCTTGCAGGCATTCGGATGATCGGAAGATTTCATCATGTCGGAAACCGTAATCATGCCGCGTAATTTGAAATCGTCATTCACAATCAGCACGCGTTCAATACGGTGTTCGTGCAGCAAATCCAGAACATCTTCGCGCTTAGTCCCTTCTCTAACGGTTACCAGTTTTTCTTTCGGAGTCATAATTTTTGAAACCGGCAACGACAGGTCGGTGACAAAACGAATATCACGACTGGTGACGATACCGACCAGATTATCGCCATCCATGACCGGAGCGCTGGAAACCCGATTGGATTTTGTCTTAATGACCACTTCCTCAACCGACATATCTTTCTGTACCGTTACCGGATCGGAGATAACCCCATGTTCGAATTTTTTAACCTTGCGTACCGTATGAGCCTGTTGCTCGATCGTCATATTCTTATGAATGATACCGATCCCGCCTTCCTGAGCCATGGAAATTGCAAGTCGCGCTTCGGTAACGGTATCCATTGCCGCTGAAACAAACGGAATATTCAAAGTAATGTTTCGGGTCAATTTCGTTTTCAAACTGACGTCTTTAGGCAGAACCGTCGAGTGTGCCGGAACCAATAAAACGTCGTCAAATGTGAGGGCTTCTTGCAAAATTCTCATTTTTTTCTACCTTATACAAAACTTATAGGCTAATCAGTTATTTTTCTAAAAATTTCAAAAACATAACCAAAAACGCAAAATAGTTTTAATTTTCAATACTTTAAAGGCGACTTATTTGTTTTTTTCATAAAAAATCGCCCCCTTTTTTATCTGTTAGCCGCTATTATAAAGATTGACACGACCGGGGTAAACTGAATAACGTATGCAACTTAAAGAAAACAACGAATTCTTAAACGGAACTCGCTGTATTTTTCTCCCCGATTCATTAGAATGATTGGCAAGATATAACAATAAAAGCTCTCACCCATTTTGGAGGATAAAACATGAAGAAATCACTTATCGGCGCAACCTTGATCGCTTCCGCTGTTTTCGCAGGCACAGCAAGTGCAAATGCAATGTCGTATGAAGAAACCGTTGCTCAGGCAAAAGCGGTTCACGCGGACGCGGCGAAAGACGGCTATATCTGGAAACAGAAGAAAATGAAAATGCCTTATGTAAAAGACTATCTGGCTCAAGCTGAAGCCGCTCACAAGAAAGGCGATGCCAAAGCGGCAATGCACTTTGCCAAAGAAGCGCTGAAATCGGCTAAAGCGGAAGTTGCACAACGCGACGAGCATGCAAATATCAAAGCAGGCTGGGATCGATAATAGACGACTCCCATACGATAAAAAAACCGGCTAAATGCCGGTTTTTTTATTGCCGCAATAAACTTTTAACGACATCGGAACATCTGCCTTAATAGCGATAAGTCGCAATCCAGTCCGGCCTGACAAGCGCCAGCGCCCCGATCAGCAACCCGTTCAAAAATCCTTCCGGAGCCGCCAGCATCGGGATAAACGGAATGAACGTCTGCTTTAAGGTTTCCGGCGAATGTACTTCTCCGGCCCACAAAATCCAGGACGCCAGTCCCAGAGAAAGCACCGCCCCGACGGCAGACGACAAAAAGCCATTGAAAAGTGTGTACACGAAAAAGTTCATTTCCAGAAACTGTCGCCCCAAATGAAACATTCCCCAGGTAACGGCAATCGGGATTATCCCCATCAAAGCGGCATTCAACCCGATCCCCTCCCAACCCAGACCGGCTTGAAAAGTGACGCCAAGAAGTGCCAGACTCATTCCCATAAAAGCAAACTGCGGCCCGAACATCAACGTCATCACCGCCATCAGCAGGAAGTGGAATGTCAAACCGTTCTCCAGACTGGCAGAAAACAGCCAAACCAGCAGCACAATCACACTGGCTCCCAACAGAACATTTTGCGCATGCCTATCGTTTTCAACCTTGAACCAGGGCGCCGTCCATAACGCCCAACCGGCAAACAGCAGATAGATCAGCCATCCGCTCAACAGGAAATTAAACCCCAAAGTTTCCGCAACTAAATTCACAATACTTCCGGCCCATCATTTCAATTCAAACTCGCAATCCGCATGACAAACTCAACCTTCACCTTTTCAAGCAGGTACAATAATCGCCAGACTCGGTTCGAAGACGATACAACAGACTTCGACCCCCCGGATTTTTCAACATTATAAAGCGTCCCCATCCATGAATGGACTGAAAATATTCTTTGCTCAAATCTACGACTTTATTCTGCTGTGTGCCATTTGGTTCGGTGCAGCCATTCCTTTTGTTCTCTGGCAAGGCGGGGGAGAATTCGAAACAGACCCACTCCTGCTACTGGCATTTCAATTGTATTTGCTTGCCATCACTTATCTGTACCTTACCTATTTCTGGACCCAATCAGGGCAGACTCCCGGCTTGAGAACCTGGAAACTGCAATTGGTCAGACAGGACGAATACTTAATGACCCGACACAACGCCAACCTGCGCTTTCTCCTGAGCGTATTATTATTTCCGGTCGGTTGGCTGGGACTACTCTTTCCCGGCCAGCAACTTTTGCAGGATCGGCTTGCAAAGACTAAAATAATCGCCGTTCAATCTGAAGGAAGCTTATGACAACCATTATTATCCACTGCAATGCGCTGAATTTCGAACAATGCAAGATTCTGGAACGCAGTCTGGGAAAATTGCAAAAGCATCACAAACACTACAGAGCCTTCCCGGAACAGGCTCCCTCGAATGAAAAGCTCAACGAGCTACGCAAGCAGACAGAACTGGATATCAATATTCTGCCGGAAGCGTTTCAGGGGGATCGGGTTCAACTGATGATCAGCGATATGGATTCGACACTGATCGCGATCGAATGCATTGATGAGATTGCCGACTTCATCCAGGTAAAACCGCAAGTGTCGGCGATCACCGAGGCCGCCATGCGCGGTGAGTTGAATTTCGAAGAGTCGCTGACTCAGCGTGTCGCACTGCTCAAAGGTTTGGAATACGACGCTTTGCAGCGCGTTTACGACGAACGGCTGACTTTAAACCCCGGTGCCGATGAATGGATTAAAGGCCTGCAAAAACAGCAAATTAAATTTGCACTGGTATCCGGAGGCTTCACCTTCTTTACCGATCGGCTTCAGCAGCGCCTGAAGATCGACTTCACCCGTGCCAACGTCCTGGCAGAAGAGAACGACAAACTGGCCGGCAGCGTTGTCGGCGGGATTATCGGCGCACAGGCCAAAGCGGATTTCCTGCATGAATTGTGTGAGCAACTGTCAATTGATCCCTCGCAAACTGTTGCCGTCGGCGATGGTGCCAACGACCTGTTAATGATGAAAGAAGCCGGGTTGAGCGTTGCCTATCACGCAAAACCGGCAGTACAGGCGGAAGCGGACTGCGCTCTAAATTATCGCGGGCTGGATGCAATTCTTGATTTCATTGATTAAAGGTGAAGGCATTACATTCCAGACATAAAAAAACCGCGATAAACGCGGTTTTTTTATGTCGAAACTCGACTTAGAACATATTCTGTTCCACTTCCTTGATTGCAACGACAATGAATTTACCGATTGTCGATTCATACCCAGGCCACTGGCTGGCAACATTTTTCATAAACGGTTTTTCCGAAATAATCGGTTTCATTTCGAAATCGGAAAGCCCCTCGTCATACAACTCGGCCACATTTTTGTAGATGGTTTCCATAAATTCCTTCCCTTCCAGAATCAACTTCATGTTGTCCGGCTTGCCATGCATTGGGATAATATGTTCGACATCCATCTTGGATACACTCTCCAGAGCCTTGATCGAACCGACATAGGAACCATCTTCCATATTCGCAATACGACGCATGACCATATCACCCATGTAAATCGTCTTGTCGTTTTTCACTTCAACGGCAATATCCGAAGAGGTATGTACTTTACCGAAATGATGAATTTTGAACGTCGTATCACCAATAGTAAATTCTTCACCGCCGGCATAGGTTTTATTCGGCAGAGTGATCACCGTACCGGTAATTTTGTTATCGGTATTTGATTGCATGAAATCAAACCAGAACTTGTCGGCACCGTTTTTCAGCGTTGTAATACAATCTTGGTGAGAATAAATCTCCACCTTTGGATTCGCCTCGACAAATGCATGATTTCCCAGCCAATGGTCGCCATGAAAATGCGTATTGATGACCTGAACAACCGGCTTATCCGTCACCTTCTTAATCTGACGTAAGATCATTTCCCCGATCTGCGTTGAACTGCCGGTGTCGATCACAACCACACCTTCCGAGGTCACAACAAAGCCAGGATTGGAAAACATACCAAAATTATCCGGAGTCGGATGCGGTCCCATTGCGGGAATAGAGTAACAACGCTCGCTGACTTTGATCGCTTCGACATCCGGAACATCCGGGCCGCGAAACTCTTTCAATTCATCGTTTGCATACAAAGGCTTAAGGGCCGAAGCTCCAACAAGACCGACTCCCATCGAAAAAGCGGATTTGAAAAAATCACGACGTTTCATTCGATTCTCCTAACGTTAAAATAAATAATCGGGCGCGACCGCCAATCTAATGACTTTACGCTTGTTACTTTGAAATAAACCGTACGAGTTTAACACTTTTCAAAAAACCTTAAAAAAACAAATTCCCTTTCAAGGATGAAATACAATGTCAAAAGTCTTTTTGCAAATCCCAACCACTTTTCTCTGCATAAGGACTTCCAATTGCGACCTTTATCATCTTATAATGATTCTCATTTTTAAATAATCAACTAAAAAATCTTATGGAACTATTAAAAACCTACCTGGATTTGGCCGTCTTTGGCATTTTAGGCCTAATGGGCTTTATTGCTCTCTGGATCACACTTGAGCGCCTTTTCTTCTATCGCCGAATTCGTCAAAACGAGTACACACACGCCGAAAAACTGAATATCGATCTGACCAATCACTTAACTACCCTGTCGACCATCGGTGCCAACGCCCCTTACGTCGGGCTGCTGGGAACCGTACTCGGCATCCTGATCACTTTCTACGATCTGGGGCAAGGCGACAGCATCGACACAGGTGCGATCATGCTTGGGCTTGCACTTGCCTTGAAAGCCACCGCTGCGGGTATTGCACTTGCCATTCCAAGCATTATGGCCTACAACGGCCTGATGCGAAAAATCGACGTCATTAACGCTCTATACCGCGCTGACAACGGCAGATAAACTCAATGAAACGTTTCGACAGCATCAATGTAATCCCCCTGATTGACGTCATGCTGGTCTTGCTGGCAATCGTCCTTACGACCGCCAGCTTTATCGTCAAGGACCATCTGGACATCACCCTGCCGGATACCGAAAACACCCAAAGCTACACTCCACCGGAAGAAGACCCTTTATCCATCAGTCTGAACAAAGACAATCAGATTTTTATGGACGAAAATCCGATTGACTTTACCGCTCTCAAACAAAAGTTAACAGAAGTGGAAAAGACGCGCGCACTAACCCTGGAAGTCGATCAGGATGCAAAATTTGGCGAATTTGTCAAAATCGTCGACCTGTTAAAAGGCGAAGAACTGGACAACTTAACCATATTAACCGAATCAAAATAACCAGCTGCCCTGATGAAATCCCACTCTGTTTACGCATTCCTTCTGTCCGTACTGATTTATTCGGTACTGATTTTGGGCACCTACTGGCTTTTACTCGATGACCAGAAAACCGAACCCAAAGCGGCTACTCCGCAAGTTGTCCCCGTTTCTCTGCAAATGTTTCAACCGACTCCGCCACCGGTAAAAACCGAAAGCAAACCCGAACCGAAACCGGATCCAAAACCGAAACCGGATCCAAAACCGAAACCGGATCCAAAACCGAAACCGGATCCAAAACCGAAACCGGATCCAAAACCGAAACCGGATCCAAAACCGAAACCGGACCCAAAACCGAAACCGGATCCAAAACCGAAGCCGGATCCAAAACCGAAGCCGGATCCAAAACCGAAGCCGGATCCAAAACCGAAGCCGGATCCAAAACCGAAGCCGGATCCAAAACCGGAACCGGTTCAGGAAATAAATAATGCGCCAGCGGTAGAAGAAATCCCGCAGGTTGAAACCAAGCCGGAAAAACAGGTGGCGGCGGCTCCGAAAATACCGCCCAAGGTCATTGAACCGCCCGCTCCGCAATTTTCGGCGCAGGAAGTTCAGGATGCCGAACAGCTGTACTTAAGCGAACTCAGACGTGAAATTGTGCAATATGCACGTGACACCTATCCAAGGCAGGCCAAGCGCCGGCGCTGGGAAGGTGATGTTATCATCAAGTTCACACTGCACAAATCCGGTGCCCTCTCCGACTTAAAAGTACTGGAGTCATCCGGAAAAACAATTCTCGACGAAGCTGCTTTGCGGATCTTCAAAGAAAAAATGGCGATGAAATTCAAAGAATTTCCGGAAGAAATTCAGCGTCGTACCTGGGTCATCAGCGTTCCGGTAAATTATCACCTGCGTTAAATACAATACAGCCGTTTGCAGGCGGCTATGAAGGCGCCTTCAGCGTAAAAAATGCCGGCTGCTTTTTCAGCGACTCCTCGAAAGGTTTAATTTTTGTTACACTATGCAGCAAAAATTTTACAGGGCAACATTGTGAATCACCAAATTCCGTCTCAAACCATTGAGGAAGTTCAAGCCGATCTGGTCAAACGCTTCACCCATTTCAGCAACCCTAAAGATCGGTATCGCTATTTGATCGATATGGGAAAACAACTGCAACAACTCGATGACGGCTTTCTCACGGAAGAAAACCGCATTCACGGTTGCCAGTCGCAGGTCTGGATTCACATAGACGAACACGAAGGCCGCCTGTTCATGCAGGCCCGCAGCGATGCCGCAATTGTTTCCGGCCTGATCGCGCTGCTGCTGAAAATCTATAACGGCAGAACGCCGCAGGAAGTTGCTTCGGCTCCACTGGATTTTCTAGGCAAAATTGGCCTGTTACAGCAACTTTCGCCAAACCGCTCAACCGGTCTGTATCACATGATCAAAAGAATTCAATCCGAAGGCCAAAAGCGACTCGCAGCATAAATTGACAGCGACTGTTGACCTGCAACTTATCGGGCCGCACCTTTCCACCTTCTCTTCTTGCAGCCCGCCATCACCATCTCTCCCTCTTTTGCAATTTAAAATTCCTGCCGACAAATCCTGTCTCGCAGAACGATTTCGGGTATCCTTTATCTTTCAAACCTAAAAATCTCAAATTCATTCCAAAATAAGAACAAAACGGAGGATCAGGCATGTCCTACTTAAAAAACGCTCCAAACGCAGAGGGGTATTTCGGTGAATTCGGTGGAGCCTTTTTGCCACCGGAACTCGTGCCTCACTTTAAAGAAATCAATAAAGCCTATCTGGAGCTTGGACGTTCGGCCGACTTTCTAAACGAACTGAAATACATCCGAAAACACTATCAAGGCCGCCCAACACCAGTCTATTACGCACACAACATCAGCAAATTGGTCGGCGCACATATTTACCTCAAACGTGAAGACCTTAACCACTCGGGTGCCCACAAGCTGAACCACTGCATGGCCGAAGCCTTGCTGGCCAAGCACATGGGTAAAACCAAGCTGATTGCCGAAACCGGCGCGGGCCAGCACGGTGTGGCTCTTGCTACCGCCGCAGCCTACTTTGGCATGGAATGCGAAATTCACATGGGGGAAATCGATATCGCCAAAGAAGCGCCAAACGTAACTCGCATGAAATTACTCGGCGCTAAAGTCGTGCCGGTATCTTTCGGTGGACGAAGCCTGAAAGAAGCCGTCGATTCGGCATTCCAATCCTACGTCCCGCAAGCTGAAAGCGCCTTATTCGCTATCGGCTCGGTCGTCGGGCCTCACCCCTTCCCGCTGATGGTCAGAAACTTTCAATCCGTCGTCGGCCATGAATCCCGCGAACAATTTCTGGAAATGACCGATCAGTTGCCGGATCAGATTGGTGCCTGCGTCGGCGGCGGCTCGAATGCCATGGGACTATTCGCCGGCTTCATCGATGATGCCGAAGTCGGTTTAAATGGTGTTGAACCTCTCGGGAAAGGCACCAAACTGGGCGAACATTCCGCGACCATGACCTTCGGGAAACCCGGAATGATTCACGGCTTCAAAAGCCTGGTTCTGGAAGATGAAGAAGGCAATCCTGCACCGGTTCACTCCATTGCTTCCGGACTGGACTACCCTGGCGTTGGACCTGAACACTCGCATTTGAAAACCATTGGCAGAGTTCACTACCACGCCGTCACCGACGATGAGACTCTGGACGCTTTCTACAAATTATCGCGCCTGGAAGGCATTATTCCGGCACTGGAAAGCTCCCACGCCGTCGCCTGGGCGATGAAATACGGCAAAGAAAACCCCGGCGCAACTATTCTGATTAACTTGTCAGGTCGTGGCGACAAGGATATTGACTACGTGGCTGATAACTTCGGAACCGGCGAATAACCGTTTTTAGCCTCATATGAACAAGGGAGCTAAAGCTCCCTTCCAACTCAAAAACACCAAAGTACCCCCTGCTTCCCCACCCCATCGAATCCTTTATATTCGAATTATATTCGAATCTTTTTACTTCAAAATTTCGACCTGTTGACAAAACACTCAACTTCAGGCCAAACCGCAAAACCCGCAGATAAGCATCTTAATATTGATAGCACCGAACTGCACTTCAGGCAGCGGAATGAATAATACAAATGGCGCTGAAGCACCCGGCAGAACAGCTGTCGAATATACCGTGCTTCGCCTCAGCAGATTAAATTTATCTGCCAACACATACGAGGACAATCCGATCAAAAAAGTAAGCATTGCAAGGTAAACGCCGCCAAACGGCGGTAAAAAGCATCATCACAAAAAAGATAGGGGCTAAATTGCGGGCACCTAAGATGAGTTCTCAAAGCAGGCCACCATTTCAAACAAGCCCCACTCCAATCAGTGCAGCAGCGACCTATGGCGCACTGAAAGAACAGGCCAAAAATCCTTTCGAGACTTTTATAGAAGCGTCATGTCCGAATTAGCTTTATGATGCAGTTCTCCTTCTCTTCCTTCGCCTTGAAAACAACGGCCACAGTAAAAAATCACCTTCCGCTTAAACATATTTCTTGTTAAAAGAGATCAAAGAAAAAACCCCGCGAAGGCAATCCTTGCGGGGTTTTCAGGGCAATCGATTTTTGATGAAATCAATTAGGCGATTTTCAATTGCTCTTGAGAAGTTTGCTCAAGTTTGGCAATACGGTCAGCCAAGTCAGGGTGAGACTTGAACAGATCACCAAATGACGATGGCGCCGCAGAGATACCGAAAGCGGCCATCTGATCAGGAAGGTGACCCGGCTGCATGGTTTGCAGACGTTTCAGCGCAGCAATCATATTCTCTTTACCGGCCAGATAAGCACCGCCGTTATCGGCATGGAATTCACGGTAACGCGAGAACCACATCGCCACAATACTCGCCAGAATACCAAACAGAATCTGCGCGACGATATCCGTCACGATGAACGCCAGGCTGTGTCCTTCTTCTTCGTTTTTAAGCACGACGCGGTCAACCACGTAAGCAACGATTTTTGCAAAGAAGATAACGAAAGTGTTCAACACACCTTGCAACAATGCCATGGTAACCATGTCACCATTGGCAACGTGTGCTACCTCGTGACCCAGAACCGCTTCCACTTCATTGCGTTGCATAAAGCGCAACAATCCGGTGGAAACTGCAACCATTGAGTTGTTTTTTCGCATACCGGTTGCAAACGCATTTGGTTCAGGAGCGTCGTAAATCGCAACTTCCGGTGTTTTAATTCCGGCTTTTTCCGCTTGACGACGAACGGTTTCCAGCAACCACTGCTCATCGGCATTACGCGGTGTTTCGATGACTTGGGCACCTGTCGCCATTTTGGCCATCCATTTGGACATCGCCAAAGAAACGAAAGAGCCCGCAAAACCGAAGACCAGAGCGAACATAAACAGGTTATTCAAATTCAGGCTGGTACCTTGCATATAGTTACCAACCCCAAGCAGGTTCAACGTAATCATCGCAACGGCAATCACCGCGATGTTCGTCAATAAAAACAGACCGACACGTTTTAACATGTTTCCTTCTCCTAAATAGAGATTACGTAGAGATTTACTGGGTTACAAAGTTTTCTATATGAGTAATATAAGGTTTTTTTATAACCTTTCAAGTTTTAATTTTCATTTAAGCAATCTATTCAGATTATCTCAATAAATCCAAATGGCAACCTTAAACAATAAATACAAAAAAGCGGAGGCAAGCTCCGCTTTTAACTTAAGGCCATCAAGCCTAATTTCAAGAGGAAAGCTTTTCTTTCAAGATCTTATTCACCTGTCCAGGGTTAGCCTGACCGCCGGACGCTTTCATAATCTGACCGACAAAGTAGCCCAGCATCTTCTCCTGGCCGCCTTTGTAGGCTTCAACTTGAGATGGATTGGCCGCCAGCACTTCATCAACCAGAGCCTCAATCGCACCGCTGTCAGTAATCTGTTTCAGGCCTTTGGCTTCGATAACCTCATCAGCAGAACCCTCGCCTTTCCACATGGCGTCAAACACCTGCTTGGCGATTTTACCGGAGATGGTATCATCCAAAATGCGAACAATTAATCCGGCCAGCATCTGCTCGCTGATCGGCGATTCAGCGATATCCAGCCCCGCTTTATTCAAAGCACCTGCCAGATCGGAAGTAATCCAGTTCGCACACATTTTGGCGTCTTTGCCGCCGGTATGTTCAACCAGAGACTCGAAGTATTCCGCCATAGCGCGTGATGAAGTCAATACTCCCGCATCATATTCGCTAAGACCCAGCTCGGCGACGTAGCGCGCGCGTTTAATATCCGGCAGTTCCGGCATGGTCGCTTTCACTGCATCGATATCTTCGTCGGTAATACGCACCGGTAACAGATCCGGACAAGGGAAGTAACGATAGTCGTTGGCTTCTTCTTTGGTACGCATTGAACGAGTCGTGTTCGTTTCCGAATCGTACAAACGCGTTTCCTGCACCACTTTTCCGCCGCTTTCGATCAGATCGATCTGGCGCTCGATTTCAAACTCAATCGCTTTTTCAATAAAGCGGAAAGAGTTGATATTTTTCAACTCGGCACGCGTCCCTAGCGCTTCACCCGGGCGGCGCACCGAAACATTGGAGTCGACGCGGAAAGAACCTTCCTGCATGTTTCCATCACAAATTCCCAGGAAAGTCACCAGTTCGTGCATTTTACGTGCATAAGCCACCGCTTCTTGTGCCGAAGACAGATCCGGTTCAGAAACAATTTCCAACAGCGGCGTACCGGCACGGTTCAAATCGATACCGGTCATTCCCGGTACGATACCATGATTTGACTTACCGGCATCTTCTTCCAGGTGCGCACGGGTTACGCCAATACGTTTGGTTTCACCATCCACGTCAATGTCCAGATAACCTTTGCCGACAATCGGATAATCCATCTGCGTGGTTTGGTAACCTTTCGGTAAATCCGGATAGAAATAGTTTTTACGGTCAAAGACCTGTTTTTTACCCAGCTCGGCATTCAATGCCAGACCTAATGCAATCCCTTTACCGATCACCGCATGATTGACCACAGGCAACATACCCGGCATACCCAGATCAACCGCGCAGGCCTGGCTGTTTGGAGCCGCTCCATAAGCGATCGATGCGCCCGAAAAGATTTTAGATTTGGTGGTCAACTGAGCATGAATCTCAAGACCGATTACAACTTCCCAACTCATTTATGTTCTCTCCCTGCGCTTATTGGTACTGTGCTGGCGTTTGTTTGTGCCAGTCGGTGACTTGTTGGAATTGGTGCCCGATATTCAGCAGTTTTGCTTCCGAGAAGTAAGGACCGACAATGTGCAGCCCTACCGGACGACCATTAGCAAAACCGGCCGGTACCGACATGCCAGGGAAACCACCAAGGTTTACCGGGATGGTATAAAGGTCAGCCAAGTACATGCTGGTCGGATCATCGGTTTTTTCACCGATATTAAACGCAGGAGTCGGCGCTACCGGCCCCATAATCACATCACACTGTTTGAAAGCATTCGTAAAATCATCACGCACCATACGACGCAGACGCTGGGCTTTCAGATAATACGCATCGTAGTAACCGGCCGACAGCGCATAGGCGCCGACCATAATACGGCGCTTCACTTCGGCTCCGAACCCTTCGGCACGCGAACGCTTATAAAGGTCTTGCAGATCGGTCGGGTTTTCGCAACGGTAACCGAAACGCACACCGTCGTAACGTGACAGGTTGGAAGACGCTTCGGCCGGAGCCAATACATAATAAGAAGGCACGGCCAAATTTTTATTCGGCAGACTAACCGGAACAGTCGTTGCCCCCAGCTTCTCGATCTCGGCGATTGCATCCTTAACCACTTTTTCAACTTCCGGGCTCAGACCTTCACCGAAGTATTCCGCAGGAACTCCCACTTTCAAACCTTCCAGAGAATCGCCCAGGTTGGCGGCAAAGTCAGGACGCTCCATTTCCAGACAAGTTGAATCACGCTGATCGAATTCGCTCATCGCATTCAACATCCACGCCGACTCTTCCGCCGAACGGGCCATCGGCCCAGCCTGATCAAAACTGGATGCATAAGCGATAATCCCGAACCTCGACACGGTCCCGTAAGTCGGTTTGATCCCAGTAATCCCGCAGAAGGACGCCGGCTGACGAATCGAACCACCGGTGTCAGTACCAGTGGCCATCGGCGCAAGATTCGCCGCAATCACTGCCGCCGCACCACCGGATGAACCACCTGGTACCGCATTCAAATCCCAAGGGTTTTTAGTCGGTCCGTAGTATGAGCTTTCCGATGACGAACCCATCGCAAATTCATCCATATTGGTTTTACCCAAAATCGGCATGCCGGCATTTTTAAGCAAGGTAACAACATGGGCATCGTAAGGCGCAATAAAGTTGTCCAGCATTTTTGACGAACAGGAAGTCTTGATGCCGTCGGTACAGAAAATATCTTTGTGCGCAACCGGAATACCGGTCAGAATCCCCGCAGTACCGTTCTGCAAACGCTCATCCGCTTCACGCGCCATCTGCAACGCCAATTCCGGCGTAACCGTCACATAAGCATTCAATTCCGGGTCGTATTTTGAAATTCGATCCAGATAATGCTGAGTCAATTCAACACTGCTGATCTCGCCCGCATGGAGCTTCTCGCTCATCTGTTTTACGCTTAGAGTGTGTAACATTCTTTTTCTCTTATCATTCAATTACTTGCGGAACAAGATACATATCTTTAGCTGTCGCCGGTGCAACCGTTTGTAATTTTTCATGCTGGTCGGCTTCGGTAATTTCATCGGCACGCAGACGTTGCTGGACATCGTGCGGATGCGCCATAGGATCAACGCCATCCGTATTCACGGCTTCCATCTGCTCAAACAGATCAAGCACTTTTGATAATTTTGCGGAGACCTGCTCCACTTCATTGTCGGCGACATCAATCATCGCCAAACGCGAAATGTACTCGACTTCGCTTTTTCCTATAGACACTCAAGACTCCTTATGTCTAAACTGAATCGAAACGCTGAAAAGACTTTAAAACCGCATTTTTTCATGTCAAAAAAACAGCAGATCAGCAAGCATGGATACAGCGCCCCATAAACAAAATTTAACCATATAAAATATCATATTTATGATTTCGGCTAAAGAGAAAAGCGCTAATCCCGCCAAAATTCCGCCTGCCGAAAAGCCGCCTCACCCGACAAACTTGCGACGATGGATTTTTTTAGTGTGCATAAATATTTACACTTCTCCCCACCCATGAATTCAGTTAAAATGTTCGGATTCTTTTTTAGCCCGAAATTCTTAAGGACCGTATTCAATGTTTCGCAAACTAATGGGACTTTTCTCCAACGACCTATCCATTGATTTAGGTACCGCAAACACTTTGATTTATGTTCGCGGCAAAGGCATGGTTCTGGACGAACCATCCGTGGTTTCCATCCGCAACAATCACCGTGGAAGCGGTACCCGTGCCATCATCGCCGTTGGTGAAAACGCCAAATTGATGCTTGGAAAAGAAAACAAAGACATTGAAACCATCCGCCCGATGAAAGACGGCGTCATTGCCGACTTCGAAGTCACCGAAAAAATGCTGCAGGCGTTTATCCGAAAAGTACATGAAGCCAAGTTTTTCCAACCGAGCCCTCGGGTTCTGGTTTGTGTCCCTTGCGGCTCCACTCAAGTTGAACGCCGCGCCATTCGCGAATCGGCAGCCGGGGCAGGCGCACGAGAAGTTTACCTGATCGAAGAGCCGATGGCCGCCGCAATCGGTGCTGGCATGCCGGTCAGTGACCCGACCGGTTCCATGGTCGTCGATATCGGCGGCGGTACAACCGAGGTCGCCACCCTGTCATTGAACGGAATCGTCTGGTCCGATTCGGTCAAGGTCGGCGGAGATCGTTTTGACGAATCGATTATGCGTTACATCCGTCGCAACTACGGCATGGTCATCGGTGAATCCACAGCTGAACGCATCAAAAAGACCATCGGTACCGCAACGCATGAAGTTGAACCTTTGACAATGGAAGTTCACGGTTGCAATATCGCTGAGACGGTTCCACGTCGCTTCACTTTGAACAGCAACGAAATTTATGAAGCCCTGCAGGAGCCTTTGGCGGCCATTACCAGCTCCATTAAAACAGCATTGGAAAATACCCCTCCTGAACTGGGAGCCGACATTGCCGAACACGGAATCGTCTTAACCGGCGGCGGTGCCCTGCTGCGCAATATCAACACACTGCTTTCGGAAGAAACCGGAATTCCGGTCATTCTGGCCGACGATCCGTTGACTTGTGTGGCCCGCGGCGGCGGCCGCGCTTTGGAACTGATGGACGAAAAAGGAGTCGACGTCTTCTCTTTTGATTGATAGAGACGTCCCAAGGAGTTCACCATTAGCCTGAAGGCCACCTCCCCCGAACAGGAAGGCATCCATTTTGTGGTTGCCTTTATCCTGGCTGTTACCATTATGGCAGCGGATCATTACGGCCACATCATGGGCAGTGTCCGAGGCGCACTACTCGCCGCTCTAAATCCTATCGAACGCATTGCAACCTATCCGCAACACCTGTATCAGCTGATGGCTTCCGAATACAGCACACGCAATACACTCCAACTGGAAAACCAGCAACTCAAAACCGAACTTTTGCTGCTAAAAGCCAAGCAGCAGCAACTGGCCAATCTGGAGATGGAAGTCCGTCGGCTGGAAGCCCTTCTCGGCACCACTGGCAAAGTGAACGACCAGTCTGTACAGATTGCCAACATTTCCTACTACAGCAACAACCCACTGGCCCAATTTGTCACGGTAAACAAAGGCAAACAAGATGGTGTCGAAAACCAGCAGACCGTAATCGATGCTAACGGAATCATGGGACAAATCGTACAAACCTCCCCCGGCAGCGCCAGAGTATTGCTGATTACCGACCCCGACCATCAAATCCCGGTGCGAATTCAACGCACAGCGCAACGGGGAATTCTCACCGGCAAGGGCCACGATCTGATGCAACTGAACTTTATTCCGTATAACAGCGAAGTCAGAGTCGGCGATATTCTGGAAAGCTCAGGCCTTGGCGGCGTCTTTCCTCAAGGCTACCCCGTAGCCAGAGTTTCCAAAGTCGAAGCCCGAAAAGAGAATCCTTATTTGAGCATTTCCGCACTGCCTGTGGCCCAACTGCACCAGACCCACAAGGTTCTCATTCTCAGCAAACCGGAAGAGATTAACGAATCTGATACGTCAAGCGAAGATGCATCCGACTCCGCAGCCCTGCAGCAGGATGCAGCCGCTGCTGCAAAACCCGAACAGGACGAGCCGAATGAGTAGCAAATTCATCTATATCCGCACAGCGCAAATCCGCGGTCTGATTCTGTTTTCATTCTTTCTCGCGCTAATCGCCGACAGCATGAATCTGTATGGTGAAACCCTGCTGTTTTTACCCCCCTTTACCTTGCTGATCGTTCTTTACTGGTGCGGCCACTTTCTGGATCGAACCTATATTACCAGCGCCTTCATCCTCGGCCTGCTAAGTGACGGGCTTTATCAGACAACGCTCGGCAGCCACGCCCTGATTTACGTCACCCTGGTCTTTATGATGCTGCGCCACCGCGGCCGCTTCAAGGGTTATACCATCCTGCAGCAGAGCTTTTTCATCAGTTTTTACCTGCTGGTTTATCAGATCATTAATTTCATTTTTTTCTCGCCGGTTCTCAATCCCAACGACACCCTGTCTTACTGGTTGATGCCATTAAGTGCAATCATCATCTGGCCGGTATTAGCCGTTCTTCTGCGCCAGATCACTTTCCAGGCGACCGAGAGCGGCGAATAACATGAACGACCATCTCGAGTTCCACAGTGATCAGGAACGCTTTCGGCAAAAACACCTGCTAAAATTCCGTCTCTATTTCGCATTCGGCTTCGTTCTGATCCTGTTCCTGTTCCTGATCGGGCGCATGGCCTACTTGCAATGGTATAACTTCGACCGTTATCACGGGCTGGCCGAAGGCAATCGCATCTCCATCGAAACTTTGCCGCCGACCCGCGGCAAGATTTATGACCGGAACCACATTCTGCTTGCCGATAATCAGCCGGTGTATGCGATTAAAATGATTCGCGAAAAAATGACCGATATTGATGGCTTTCAGCAAGCTTTACAGCAGCTGATGCCGGAAATCGATCCCGCCAGCATGGACAAATTCTTCAAACGCTTCAAAAAAGGCAACCGCGTCAAGCCCCACACCCTGCCTTTCACTCTGAACGAAAAGCAAGCTGCGCAATACGCAGTCATCAGCTACCGCTTTCCCGGCGTCACGCTCAGTGCGCGTCTGAAACGGGTCTACCCATTCCACGAACACGCTGTTCACGCTCTCGGCTACGTCGGACGTATCAACCAGAAAGAGTTGCAAAAACTTGACTCCGCCATGTATCGGGGCACAGACATCATCGGAAAATCCGGAATAGAAAAATACTACGAACCTCTGCTTCACGGACAACCCGGCATACAGCAGGTTGAAACCAACGCCCGCGGCCGGGTTCTGCGTAAACTGGAAACCCTGCCGGCGGTGCCCGGACAAGACATCCACCTGACCCTGGATATCAAACTGCAGCAATTCGCCGAATCGCTCTTTACCCAAAAACGCGGCGGACTGGTTGCGCTTGACCCGCAAAACGGCGAGGTCTTAGCCTATGTCAGCATGCCGACTTTCGATCCGAACCTGTTTGTCGACGGCATTGACCATAACACCTATCGCGACTTGCTAAACAACCCGAACCGCCCCTTTATCAACCGGGTTATCAACGGCCAGTATCCCCCCGGTTCAACCATCAAGCCGTTCGTCGCCCTCGGCGCCATCGAAAACGATTTTATCTCGCCCACCAAAAAGATCTACGACCCGGGTTACTTCGAATACAAGAATCACCGTTACCGCGACTGGAAACGAAGCGGGCACGGTTTTGTCGACATGGACGACGCCATTACCCAATCCTGTGATACCTACTTTTACATGCTGAGTCTGGACATGGGAATCGACAACATCCACGATGCCCTTTACCCGTTCGGTTTCGGGCACCGGACCGGCATCGACCTGTATGGCGAATCGCGCGGCATTCTACCGTCTCAGGAATGGAAACGCGAAACCAAAGGCAAGCCCTGGTATCGCGGCGAAACCATTATTTCCTCCATTGGCCAAGGATATAATCTGGCTACCCCGTTGCAATTGGCTCAGGCAACGGCGGTTCTGGCCAACCGCGGAAAAATCGTCAAACCTCATCTGCTGCGTACGCCACTCAGCGAACCAAGCGATCAGATCGAAATCAAAAACATCGACAACTGGGAAAGAGTCATTACCTCCATGAGCAATGTCATGCACAGCCGGAGAGGAACCGCCCGCAAACATACCAAAGACTTGGACTTCAAAATGGCCGGAAAAACCGGTACCGCTCAGGTTTTCAGCTTGAAAGAAGCCAATTACAATGCCGATGAAATCGATAAATCGCTACACGATCACTCCTTATTCATCGGCTTTGCGCCACTCGACAAGCCGAAAATCGCCGTTGCCCTGATCGTTGAAAACGGTGGCAGCGGCAGTAAAACCGCAGCGCCTATGGCGGTAAACCTGATTAAGCACTATTTACAAGAACAGGCGCAATCGTCCAGCGAATCCGGGAACAAAACGCCATGAGAATCGAAACTTCCAGACCGCAACAGGTTTATCGCCGCAATAAAGGGCTACTGAATGCGCTTCATTTGGATGGCTGGTTACTACTGGGCATTCTGCTGCTTCTGGCCACTAGCGCAGCCGTTGTATACAGTGCTTCCGGCGGTAGCGATGCCGTTATTTTTCGCCATCTGGTTCGCATCGGTTTTGCGCTGGGTCTGTTGTTTCTGTTTGCGCAGATTCCTCCAACCCTGCTGTACATCTTTACACCGTGGCTATTCTTATTCGGGCTCGCCCTGTTGATCGCAGTGCCGATTTTCGGCGACATTGGCAAAGGCGCTCAACGCTGGCTGGAAATCGGCCCGATTCGCTTCCAGCCATCGGAATTGATGAAGCTGGTTCTGCCGTTAATGGTTGCCTGGCTGTTTGCGCACAGCAAATTACCGCCCAGCTTTGAACGCATTGTCGCGGCCCTGGCCATTATCGGCGTAACTGCCGGCCTGATTGTAATCCAACCGGATTTAGGCACTTCCCTGCTGATTGCCATGAGCGGACTGTTCGTGGTGTTTTTTGCCGGCTTACCTTGGAGAGTTATTCTGGCGGCGATCGCCGCTGTCATCGCCAGCGCGCCGATTGCCTGGCAATTCATGCATGAATACCAGAAGCAGCGAGTCCTGACATTCCTCAACCCGGAAACCGACCCACTCGGCAGTGGATATCACATCATTCAATCTAAAATCGCCATCGGATCCGGGGGCCTTGAAGGGAAAGGCTTTATGGGCAGCACCCAGGCGCATTTGGAATTCCTGCCCGAAAGCACAACAGACTTCATTTTCTCGGTTCTTTCCGAAGAGTTCGGACTTCTGGGCGTAATCCTCCTGCTGGCGCTCTACACCTTTGTCATTGCCCGCGGCCTGTATATCTCCTCGCAGGCACAGGATAACTTCACCCGCCTGATCGCCGCCAGCCTCACCATGACGCTGTTCGTATACGCTTTCGTAAACATCGGCATGGTCAGCGGACTATTACCGGTGGTCGGCCTCCCCTTACCACTGATCAGTTACGGTGGCAGTTCACTGGTCACCCTGATGATCAGCTTCGGCATTCTGATGTCCATTCATACCCATAAAAAACTGCTGACGGCGAAAGATCCTGAAGGGTAGGGATTTCTCAAGACTTCCAGCCGTTTCCTCGTTTAGATTTACCCCGAAATGTGGTACATTTATTTACTGTTTTTTGTTAGTGTCTGTTAAAAATTTTTCGTTCCGATTCGCCTGAAAATACACTGATCAGGCCATTACCCTTCGCTTTGCTGAAACAGGATCCGCGCTTTCGTGCTGATGCCGATCAGGCAAAACGGCGACAACAGGACACGAAGATGAATTTTCAACAGCCTCTGGACAGCCTTCCCCACAAAGACAGTAGAGAATCAGATCGACATGCAATATTTAGCCAAGCTTTTCACGCTTTTCGCGGTGTTATTCAGCACCTCCGTTTTTGCTGACCCCATTCCGTCACCGACCCCACTGGCCAATCCGCCAATTCCGCATGTCATTCCCTCTCCTCCGTCCATTGCCGGAAAGGCTTATCTGCTGATCGATATCAACAGCGGTAACGTGCTGGCTTCCAAAGATCCTGACAAACCTGTCGAACCGGCAAGTCTCACCAAAATTATGACCGGCTACGTAGTCATCAACGAGTTACGAAACGGTAACCTGCACCTTGACGACATGGTCACCATCAGCCAAAAAGCCTGGAAAATGCCGGGGTCGAAAATGTTCATCGAAGTCGGCAAGCAGGTTTCGGTACAGGACTTAATCAAGGGGATGGTCATTCAATCCGGTAACGATGCCAGCGTGGCACTTGCCGAGCATGTTGCCGGAAGCGAAGAAGTCTTCGCCCAATTAATGAACAAGTATGCCAAATCGCTTGGTATGACGGGAACGCATTACGTCAACGCGACCGGCCTGCCGAATCCGGATCACTACACAACCGCACGCGATCTGGCGACACTGACCAAAGCGCTGATCACCAAATTCCCGGAAGAATACGAATGGTATTCGGAGAAAAAATTTACCTTTAACGGTATCACCCAATACAACCGCAACAAGCTTCTGTGGCAGGATCCGACTGTCGACGGCCTGAAAACAGGCCATACAGACTCTGCCGGCTATTGCCTGGTTTCTTCGGCCAAACGCGAAGAAATGCGCCTGATCAGTGTGATTCTCGGTGCCTCCAGCGCCAAAATGCGAATTCAGGAAACTCAGAAACTGCTGAACTACGGCTTCCGCTTCTTTGAAACGCATAAACTGTATAACGCACAGCAACGACTGAACGACGTAAAAGTATGGGAAGGCACCCGCGATTTGATCGGTATCGGTCTGCAGGATGACCTTTACGTCACCATTCCGCGCGGCCAGTACAAAAACCTGAAAATCGAAAGTTCGATCCAACCGCAGATTACCGCCCCGATTCAAAACCTTCAGGAACTGGGAACTTTGCATATTTCCCTCAACGACAAGCTCTTAGTCGAACGCCCTCTGGTTTCTCTGGCTGAAGTCGAAGAAGGCTCTTTCTTCAAGAAAGTCATTGATCAACTGAAACTGTTCTTCCGATCGCTTTTCAGCTTCCTCGGTTAAACGCTTTTATCGGCCGCGTCAAACGCGGCCTTTTCAGTCAGGAACCGGTTTCATGTCGACTTCTCACGCTCACGAACAGCATGTCTACCTCAATGGCGAATTCCTGCCGATGATTGATGCCCGAATCTCTACTCAGGATAGAGGGTTCCTGTTTGGCGACGGTATCTATGAAGTTATTCCGGTCTATCAGCGCAAACTTTTTTGCTTTGCACAGCACCTGCAACGTTTAAAGAACAGCCTGCAAGCCGTATCCATCGTCAACCCTCTGACGGATCAGGAATGGCTGAATCTGTTCAACGAACTGATCGCCCGGCATCCCTGGGAAGATCAATTCATCTATTTGCAGATTACCCGCGGCATCCAGATGCAGCGGGATCACATGCCTGCCGACTGCCTGCAACCGACAATCTACGCCTATACCAACCCGCTCAAGCCGGTCGCCGAACACATTCTGCAAAACGGAATTCAAGCGATCACTCTTGAAGATATCCGCTGGATGCGCTGCGATATCAAAGCCATTACACTATTACCGAACGTTATGATGAAACTGGCGGCTAAATCGCACGGAGCAGATGATGCGCTCCTGATCGGCAGAGACGGCTATGTCAATGAAGGAACAGCCAGTAACGTCTTCGTCGTCAAGAACGGCATACTGTTTACACCGCCGAACGGCACTCGGCTTCTTCCCGGCGTGACCCGCTTGGTTATCGAACGGATAGCACAGGATATACAGCTTCCGCTGCAGGAAATTCCGATAAGTGAACAGGCGTTGCAAGAGGCCGACGAAATCTGGCTTTCAAGCTCGACCAAGGAAGCTTTGCCGGTTACCCGACTGAATGGAGAGAAGGTCGGTACTGGAAAACCGGGCCCGGTTTGGCATACAATGCGCGACCATTACCAACAGACAAAAACGACGCTATTGCAACAAGACACCGTCTGAGCGTCCCCCTGAAAAAAGGCAAATCGATATGACCAAGGATTTACACACCCCCGACAACGAGAGCTTGATTGAATTTCCCTGCGATTTCAAACTCAAGGCAATGGGCCACAACTCCGAGGAGTTTATTGAACTGGTCTATGAAATCACCTGCAAATACGCACCGAACACGCCGCGGGAGAACATTCACATCAACGACTCCAAAGGCAAGAAATTCATTTCCGTCAACATCACTTTCTACGCGACCTGCCTGGAACAGGTGCATGGCATTTACGGCGACCTGAAAAAACATCCACAGGTTTTGATGACCCTTTAACCCAGCGTTTATCACTTTTATCCTCATGTCGATTCAAATCACCTCCCTCGGTCTGCAACCTTATGAACAAACCTGGCAAGCGATGCAGGAATATACTTCCGCTCGGGATGAAAACAGTAAAGACCGGATATGGATTGTCGAACACCCGGCGGTCTACACTCAGGGACTCAACGGCAAAAGTGAACACCTGCTCCATCCTGACCCGTCGATTCCGGTTGTGCAGACCGATCGTGGTGGCCAGATCACTTATCACGGCCCGGGACAGATTGTTCTTTACGCGCTGATCGACCTGAAACGCGCCCGATTGGGGGTACGCGAACTGGTTTCACTACTTGAAGAAGCCATTATTCAATTTTTGCAAAGCCAGAACATTTCAGCCTTGGCCGACCCTCAGGCTCCCGGAGTCTATGTCAGCGGCCGGAAAATCGCTTCTCTCGGCCTGAAAATCCGCAAACAGAAAAGTTATCACGGCCTCGCCTTCAATCTGAACATGGACTTAACGCCCTTTGCGGCAATCAACCCCTGCGGCTTGATCAATATGCAGATGGTTCAACTGAAAGACCTGATCCCTGCCGATTCTCTGCCCTCTTTTGAAAAAGCTTCGAAGCAACTTGCCGAGACGCTTGCAAAGCTGATCAGACAGCGCATTGAGCAAAATAAAAACCGCCTCCAGAGCGCTGAACAGCAAGTCGCTCTGCAAGAAGATGCCCCAAGTAAGTGAATCCTTTATAATAAGCGCCTAATTTCAAACAATTTTCGAAAACAGGCATTCAGTACGGCAGATGGCAAACCCTCCTCAAATTCAAGAAATCGGTCTCGATCAAATCGGCAATGCAAGCTCACTCAAAGCCCGCAATGCCGCTATGCCCAAAGGCGAATACAAAACCAAAGCCCTGAAACATCGACCAGACCCAAACAGTGAAAAACTGCAGAAACCCCGCTGGATTAAAGCCAAACTTCCAAAGGCACGGGATATCCACCGCGTCAAAGAATTGAAAAATATTCTGCGAGAACAAGGCCTGCACAGTGTCTGTGAAGAAGCATCCTGCCCGAACCTGGGGGAATGCTTCGGCCACGGCACCGCAACGTTTATGATTATGGGTGACATCTGCACCCGCCGTTGTCCTTTCTGCGATGTGACTTTCGGAAGACCCAAAGCACTGGATCAAAAAGAACCGCAGCATCTGGCCAATACCGTAAAAGCCATGGGACTGAATTACGTCGTCATTACCTCCGTCGACCGCGATGACCTGCGCGACGGCGGAGCCAACCACTTTTTACAATGCATTCAAGCCCTGCGTGAAACTTCGCCCGAAACCACGATCGAAACGTTGGTTCCGGATTTTCGCGGCCGCCTAAGCGTGGCTCTGCAAACCCTAAATCAAGCGCCCCCGGATGTTTTAAATCACAATCTGGAAACCATCCCGCGACTGTATGAAGAAGCTCGCCCCGGCGCAAACTACCAAGCCTCGCTTGACCTCCTGAAACGTTTTAAACAAGACAACCCGGATGTCAAAACCAAATCCGGATTAATGGTCGGCCTTGGGGAAAGCATGGAAGAACTGCTTCAGGTGATGCGCGATCTGCGCGATCATAAGGTCGAAATGCTCACCGTTGGCCAATACCTGCAACCCAGCGACTACCACCTGGCAGTAAAAAAATACTGGACCCCGGAAGAGTTCAAACAGGTCGAACAAGCCGGTTACGAAATGGGCTTCAGCAACGTCGCCTCCGGCCCGATGGTGCGCTCAAGCTATCATGCTGATTTGCAGGCCCAGGGCTCGAAAGCCGATTTTATTGAATGACATCGCTGAAATTTTCAGCTCCGACAATCCTTAGTTGAGACCTCTTTTATGGCTACCAATTCGATTCAACGCTTTCTATTTAAAGAACACAATATCCGCGGGCAGGTCATTCAACTGCATGATGCCTGGCAGGAGATGACCAAAGATCGCCACTATCCGCCGATTATCAGTCAATTACTGGGGCAGCTGACAGCCGTTTCCGTCGTGATGGCCAACAGCATGAAACACGAAGGTAAAATCACCCTGCAGGTGCAGGGTTCCGGGCCGGTCAACCTGCTGGTGGTCGAAGTCACTCACGATCTGAAAATTCGCGGCGTAGCAAAAACCCGGGAAACCATCACCGATCAAAACACCCTTGACGATTTACTGGGAGATGGTCAGATTCTGGTCACGCTGGAAAATATGCAAACCAAACACCATTTTCAATCGTATGTTCCACGTGACGGTGCAACGATTGCCGAATGCTTCGAGCTGTTTTTCAGTCAATCGGAACAATTGCCGAGTCAGCTATGGCTGGCCGCTGACGAGCAGAAACTGGGGGGAATTCTGATTCAGAAAATGCCGGACAGCGATGACAAGGATGCCGATGCCTGGGATCGGATCATCCATCTGACCGGAACCCTGAGCGATGACGAATTGACAACCCTGGACAGCGAAACACTGTTACACCGCCTGTTCCATGAAGAGCTGGTGGAACTCTTCGAATCTCAGGCTGTGACGTATGAGTGTCCACAGGACCGTCAGCGCGTTGATGACATGTTACGCAGTCTTGGAGAAGCCGAAGTGCGCAAACTGCTGGCAGAGCAGGGAGAAATCGTCATCCACAATGAAATTTGCAATGTGCATTTCCGCTATGATGCCAAGGCCGTGGACGAACTCTTCGCGGAAGCCCGCTCACTTCAGTGAGTACCAACAATAAAAAACGGGCCTTCAAAATAATTCTGAAAGCCCGCCGTTCCGAAAGGATCGAGAAAGAATCAGTCTTCAACTTTGCGGGTAAACACCCAATCATTTTCTTTCGATAGCTCAGGCGCAAACCGATAGCCTTCGTAATCGAAATATTTCAGCTCTTCTGCATTTTCCACTTGATGATCTGCAGCATATCGCGCCATTAAGCCACGCGCTTTTTTGGCGTAGAAACTGATAATCTTATATTGACCGTTTTTCCAATCTTTGAAGATCGGTGTCACCAGTCGACCGGTTAATTTTTTCTTACTGACAGCTTTGAAATATTCATTGGATGCCAGATTGACAATGGTTGTTCCCTGCTGGGCTTTCAATTCCGCATTCAAAGCTTCAGCGAGTAAGTTTTCCCAAAAGGCGTACAGATCCTTACCTTTGGAATTAGCAAATCGAGTTCCCATTTCCAGACGGTACGGAAGCATTAGATCACAGGGTTTTAATAAACCATACAAACCAGAAAGAATCCGCAAATGCGCCTGAATATAGCTCACCCCTTCTTCTGAAAGACTGTAAGCATCCAATCCCTGATAAACATCCCCCTTAAACAGCCATGCCGCCTGTTTGGCGACTTGCGGATCAAACGGCAAAGACCAGTCCTGAAAACGTTGGTAATTCAACTCTGAAAGCTTCTCGCTGATACTCATCAGCTGCCCGATCTCTACCGGACCAAGCGATTGAAGTTCATCGATCAACTGTTGGGCCTGGGGTAAAAATTGCGCTTCGGTGGCGCAGGAAGTTTGAACCGGATTTGTTTCATCCAAAGATTTTGCCGGGGAAACCAACATCAACATATCATTTATCCTTTGCAACAGTCTGTACGATCTCTAAATTAAGCTGCCTATTATAAAGGATTTGCACCCAGACAAAGTCAAAGCGTTTTAATCGCACAATTAGCGATTAACTATCAGATAACAATTTATCATCATCAGGTTAAATCAATCCTAAGAATATCATTCTTTGCTGATAAGCTTGCGTCAGTTGTAGAAACCACTAAAATCGCGGTAACGTCAAAACAACATTAAACGAGGATACCATGTCTGCTGATCTACTAACCCAGGTGATTTTACCCGGCGCGCTGTTTCTGATTATGTTCGGCCTCGGGTTGAGCTTGCGCCTGGAGAATTTTTATCAGGTTGCGGCCGCTCCAAAAGCCGTTGCCATCGGCTTGTCCGCCCAACTCCTGTTACTGCCAATTCTGGCTTTCCTGATCGCCAACGCCCTGCAACTGGCACCGGAAATCGCCGTCGGACTGATGATCATCGCGCTGGCACCCAGCGGAGCAACCTCAAACCTGTTCACTTTTTTGAGCAAGGGCGACGTTTCTCTGTCAATCAGCCTGACAGCCGTCATCAGCGTTATCACTCCCTTTACCATCCCTCTGGTTGCCGCCTTCTCGATGCAATATTTCATGGGAACCCAAAGCGAATTCACTCTGCCAATCGGCAAAACCATCCTGCAGCTGCTGGTCATTACCATTATTCCGGTTGCCCTGGGAATCTTGATCCACACTTATAAACCGAAATGGGCTCAAGCGATGCAGGGATTTTTCAAATGGTTCTCCGTCGCATTTCTGGCACTGATCATCGTTTTAATTATTTTGAAAAACGCCGCCAATATGGGCAATTTCTTTGCTCAAGCCGGTTTAGCAACACTCTTGTTGAATGTCATCGCGCTTCTACTTGGCTACCAGCTGGCCCGCTGGAGCAAACTCGGCAAAGCACAAGCCACCACCATCGGTTTTGAGGTCGGACTGCAAAACGGAACTCTGGCGCTGGTGGTTGCCGGCACCCTGATCGGCAATGCGCAAATGATGATTCCTGCGGTCACCTATTCGATCCTGATGTTTATCACCGGGGCCTTGTTTGCCCGCTGGATCAGTCGCCGCTAATCAAGATCAGGCGGGACCTCTAACCACTCCTTCTTAAAGCAAAACGCCCGCAGATGCGGGCGTTTTTTCCTTTGCAAACCGGTTATTTTTCCGGTAGAACCAAGTTCAGTTCCAACACTTCAAAACCGTTTTCTTCATCTACGGAAATCTGTAACTGATCCTGATCGATTTCAACGTATTTCGCAATCACCTGAAGAATCTCTTCACGCATTTTTGGTAAATAATCCGGAGCTTTACGCTCCGAACGCTCGTGCGCCAATAAAATCTGCAAACGGTCTTTCGCCTGATTAGCAGATTTCTTTTTACGCTGTCCCAGTAAGTAATCTAATAATGCCATATTACTTCCCAAATAATTTTTTCAGTAGACTTTTCTTCTCGGCGTTCAGGAAACGATGCGCTTTATCTTCTCCCAAAAAACGATCGACGATATCTTCATATGCCTGAGCGGCGTTGGAATCGGCATCCAGAATGACCGGCTCACCCGCATTGGAGGCATTCAAGACATCTTCGGATTCCGGCACCACACCCAACAGCTTGACGCTCAACAATTCGATCACATCATCCGCCGCCATCATTTCTCCGCTATCGACACGAGCAGGGTTGTAACGAGTCAAAACCAGATGCTCGATAATCGGCTCTTCGCCCTGCTCCGCTCGGCGGGATTTCGCCTGCAAAATCCCCAGAATACGGTCGGAATCGCGAACCGAAGAGACTTCAGGGTTGGTGACAATGATCGCTTCATCGGCAAAATACAACGCCAGTTGAGCGCCTTTTTCAATTCCGGCCGGAGAATCACAGACAATGTAATCGAACCCGTCGGCTTTCAGATCTTCGATGACTTTTTCCACCCCTTCCTGGGTCAAGGCATCTTTATCACGGGTCTGAGATGCCGCCAGAATATACAGGTTAGGAACCCGCTTGTCTTTAATCAAAGCCTGTTTCAGATTCGCTTCACCCTGAACGACATTGACAAAATCGTAGACGACGCGACGCTCGCATCCCATAATCAAGTCCAGATTACGCAAACCGACATCGAAATCAATGACACAAACCTTGTTGCCCTTTTGAGCCAAGCCGGTTGAAATGCTCGCACTGGTTGTGGTTTTACCCACACCACCTTTACCGGAGGTCACCACGATTACCTTTGACACTTTTCTTTTCTCCTAGTCTAAGATTTTGTTATTAAACACTAATTTATCATTATTTAACGCAATTTCGACAAAGCTTTGCTTATGGGCTTCGTCAATATCTTCCGATAACAGATAGACTCCGGCAATGCAAACCAGTTCCGGATTTAACTGCTTGGCGTAAATACGCGCCTGCTCGTCACCGCTGGAACCGGCAATCACCTTACCCATCACCTTGCCGAAAACAAACACATTACCGTCGGCAATTACTTCCGAACCGGGATTGACCGATCCCATAATAATCAAATCGCGATTTTTAGCGTACACCTGCTGACCGGAACGCACCGCTCTTTCAATACGCATTGCACTGACCGGAACTTCTTGCGCAACTTGGACGGGAGCCTCCACAGGCGCCTTGTCTTCAACAACTTCTTTAGGCATTTTCTTTTTCGAAGTTTCCATCGGAAAAATCGCCAAACCGGCGAATTCCGCCTGCTCTCGAATACTCGGGTTTTCACTGCGGATACCAATCGGGATCATCTGCAACTGGCGTAGATATTCAATCAGTAAAGCGAGGTAAGTCGGATTCTGTAATTCCACCTGTGGTTCAAGCACGATTGGAATACCGACAAAGAAATCCGCTGCCTTGGCAATTTTTTCTGCCAGAGCCTGCTTGGTATCGTCGATGTTATCGTTATAAAGCTTTAGGACGGTAAAAGAGAGGATGGAACCTTTTAAGTCGATGATTTTTTTGGCCATTGAGTCTGTCGCTTCAGCAAATACCGCCGGATCAACAGAACCAAAGCGGCATTCACAGCAAGTTAAAAGAGAATTATTCGAAGAATTTTACGGCCTTGAAGGGAGAAATGCCAGCAAAGAACCCGCTAACTTGAATTTAGCGCATCAAGCAAGCGTAAACAATTTCTTTACCGGACGGATCAACAACGTTCGGTAATTAACTACACACGATCCGGAGTAAGTTCAATGGCTTCCAAAAAATGCTTCAACCGGGTCACTTCCGCCTTATCCGCCAACTCATGTCCATGATGCGGTAAACTCATCACCAATTCCTGTTCACCCACCATGATTTTCGCTTTGTTTGCCGAAGTCACCTCAACAGTCGCGCCGTAATGCTGCAAAGCGTGAACCAGCTTCTTCCAATCGATATTGGTTGCGATCGGGTGGGCAAATACTTTTTCAATCATGGTCTTGTGCTTATGACTCATACTTTCTTTTCTCCTGTGGTTTATCGTTCAGCGGTGCGCACAAAGAAATCCGAAAAAACCTTCATGCATTTCATTTCACATTTCACCGCCTCTAAGTTTATTTAAACCGATAAAACCCCATAAAGCCTGAATCGAGAATAAGTTTTACGACAAAAGTCGTAAAAAACATCATCACTCTTAAGAAAGAGGAAGCTCAATCACCCCCCGCAAACATCCTGTTCGGTCTGTTGCAAACGCTCTAGCGTTCCGACATCCGACCAATAGGCATCAAAACGCCGCCCGAGTACCTTGCCTTGCCTTGCAGCATTTCTCAGAATCGGTGCCAGCGGAACGAAACCTTTCTCCAGGCCGGTAAACAATTCCGGGCGCAACACGCTCAGGCCGGAAAAAGTTAAATCCCCCTCCTGTCGAAGATAACCCGCTTCATCAATCCCAAAATCGCCGCCGCAATTGTGCGCCGGATTCGGCACCAGATTCAAACAGGCCTGCAATTCCGGCCGCAGACTCAAAGCCTCGGCCTGAGCGACCAATTCTTGAAAATCAAAAGCGGTAAAAACATCGCCGTTGACGACCAGAAACGGCCCTTCACCAAGCATCGGCAAAGCCTGCATGATCCCTCCAGCGGTTTCCAAGCCGCCTTCCGGCTCGGGCGAATAGTGAATCTGCACTCCCCATTGCGAGCCATCTCCCAAAATACTTTCAATCTGCGCCCCCAGCCATGCATGGTTAATCACAACTTCGCGAACCCCCGCGGCGGCCAGTTTTTCCAGATGGTAAACAATCAGAGGCTTGCCGCAGACTTCGACCAGCGGCTTGGGGGTTTTATCGGTCAGCGGGCGCAAACGCTTGCCACGTCCGGCTGCAAGGATCATCGCTTTGATTGAATGGCTCATGGTTTCTTCCTTGAAGAGGTTCAACTACGCAACATTGGCCGGCTGCTTCAAAAGCTCGTGCGGAAGAACTCGCTCTTCCAGAAAACGAACCAGCTCACTCAGCTCCGGATAATGCCGTCCGACCTCCACGATGTATCGGACAGTTTGCGGAATGTCATCCAGATAACCGTTTTTTCCATCACGGTGAAACAGTCTGGCAAAAATACCGGAAGCCTTCAAATGGCGCTGAATTCCCATCAAATCCATCGCTCTTCGAAAGGCATTCCATTCCTCTTTCGAAGCCAGTCCCTGCTGACACAGCTCGAGAAAATACGCTCTTTGCCACTCTTCAACCTGTTCCTGTGGCCAAGCGATATAGCAATCGCGGAGCAGCGAAACGGCGTCATAACTCAGTGCGCCGTGAACCGCATCCTGAAAATCGAGGATACCCGGCTGATCACCGTCAGAGACCATCAGATTGCGGCTGTGATAGTCGCGATGAACATAGGTTTGCGGCTGTTGCAGCGCAGAATTCATCAGGACCGATTGCGTCTCTTTCCAAGCCGCGCGCTGTAACTTATTCATTGAGGTACACAAATGTTCATCAAGCAACCAGTCGGAAAACAGATTCATTTCATTAACCAACAGCGTCTGATCGTAACTCGGCAAGTCGCGAGCCATTTCACGACCCTGCGTTTGCATCCGAACCAGAGAAGTCAAAGCTTGACGGTATAAACGATCGGCCTGACTTTCATCGCGATTCTGCAGAACCGAAAGATAAGTCTGATTGCCAAGATCGCTCAACAGCAGAAACCCCTGATCCAGATCCTGAGCCAACACCCTGGGAACCTTCAACCCCATACCTTCCAGTTGCCCGGAAATGCGGATAAACGGGCGGCAATCTTCATGCGCTACAGGGGCATCCATAATAATGTAAGAAGCAGGTTCGGAATCAAGCTTGCGATTTTCAATCCGAAAATAGCGTCGAAAACTGGCATCGCTGGAGGCAGGCTCCGGCATCGAAAAATCGGATTCTCGGAGTTGCGGCAATCTGTGCAGCCAATCGAGCAGGGCTTGAAATCTTTCCGTCATTGTTTTCTGTCTCGGTTAAAATAAGCAACAACGAATAATTCCCGATTCTGGCCCGGATGTCAAATCTTCACATGCAACAACCCGTCTTTGCTCACTCACTCAATCGTCAGGCGCCGCGAAAAACGCCGTTGCAACACGCGATTTGCGCCAGCCTGTTCGGTCTGGGCATCGGTTTGTCTTCGCAGACACTCGCCGCGGAAATCCAAGCCGGCTGCTTACCTGCCCTGATTTTTCCGACCGAAGCCGAACTGATGAACGACAGCAAAAGCAGTGAGCGCCGGGTCGAAGCCGACCGTTTACTGCAAAACGACAGCAATCAGTACCGCTTTGAAGGCGATGTTGTTTACCGGCAAAATCAGTTGCAGGTCAAAGCCCAGAGTGTCGATTATGACCGAAACCGGCGTCAGGCGGAATTTCGGGACGGCGTCCAGCTGCAGAGCCAAGACATCCTGATCAGTGCGGAAAGCGCCGTTCTGAAAGATCAGCCTCAAGGCGCACAATTGCAAAATACCCGTTTTCAGTTATTGCCCAGCCGGGCTCACGGTTCCTCCCAAAACATTCAGTACCAGCAGAACGGTGGATCGGCGACGTTGGACAATACCAGACTGACGACTTGCCCGGCCAGCAGATTGGACAAGAGCGACTGGTACCTCGACGTCGACCGATTGAAGGTCGACCAATCCAGCCGACGGGTCATTGCCAACAATACGGTTTTCTACTTTAAAGACATTCCGATTTTCTATACGCCCTACTTCAACTATCCTCTGGATGACCGCGCCTCCGGCTTGCTGTTTCCGCAAGGCGGGAGCTACAAATCACTTACCCAGCGTGACCCGTCTCAATATGTAAAAGTGCCTTATTATTTCAATATCGCGCCGAATATGGACGACACTCTGACGCTGATCCCCATGACTCAGCGCGGCTTGGCCGTGGACAACGAATTCCGCTATATGAATCGCCACAAAGGCATTGAACATTCAGCACAATTGAACCTGACCTTTCTGAATGACGATCTCAGCGCCCGCGACGGTCTGGCCAGTACCGATGCCAACGGCAACCTGGTGTACGGCAAAAAGCAATCCGAACGCTGGCGCGGCTCGATTTCCGCACAACAAAACTGGGGACACGGGTTCAGCAGCCAGTTGCAGTGGATCGAAGTTTCCGATCCACACTTCTTTAACGACATTCCGGTGGACTCGACGCTGAAGAACAAAACCCAGACACCGCGTTTTGCCCGTATCGACTATCAGAACCGGAATTTCAGCGCCTATGCCACCATTTTCGGCTTCCTGAAATTACAGAACGCTCCGACCAACTACGAGAAACGTCCGGAAGTCGGCTTTAGTTTCTATCAGCCGGCAAAATGGTTTGACTTCAACCTTTCCGGACAAGCGGTACGCTTCGACCTCGAAGACAATCCAAATTCGAAAGTCGTTGGCAACCGCTACCACTTCAGCCCGAATCTGGTCTGGAGCAAACGCAAATCTTACGGCGGCATCACAGCTACCGCTGCTTCGCAAATGGTCACATACGACCTGGAAAACCCAAGCGGCGACTCGACGCCATCAAGCGCCGTTCCACAATTTGCCGTGGATGCGCACCTGATCTTTGAACGCACTGCACAGCTTTTTGGCGAAAACTACCGGCAAACGCTGACCCCCCGTTTACAGTATCTATATGTCCCTTACGAAGAACAAAGCGCCCAGCCAATCTTCGATACTCAGGAACGCAGTCTGGATTTCAGCAACCTATTTGCCATGAACCGGTTCAGCGGTAAAGATCGTGTCGGCGACGATAACCGGGTCAGTCTGGCCCTGACCACGGAGTTCACCAATTCCCAAGGGCAACAGCTTGCCGATTTCGGCATCGGACAAATGTTCTATTTCAGTGACCGGAAAATCGGTTTAACAACGCCGCCGACAAGCGAGCGGCGTTCCGATTATTACCTCAAAGCAGGAGTCGGCAGCCCGCAACTTTACCTCAGTTCGACAGTGCTGGTCGACGAAAAGGACGGTGATTTGCAAGGCAGTTCATCCCGCTTCAGCTGGCAACCGACAGAAAAGCAGCACCTGCTGATCAGTCATTACCGCCATCCCAAAAACAGCAGTCTGAACGATACGGTGTCCGCCGGCGGCTACAGCCAACTGAATCTGAACTGGCAGATCGGCGGCTATTTCGAATACGATCTCCAAGCGGAACGTTTGTACGAAACCAATCTGGGATTCCGTTACGACAGTTGCTGTTGGGCGGCAGAATTTGTTGCGGAACGTACACAACTGGAAAATGGCTTGTATAATGATGGCTTTCAAATGCAGTTCGAACTTAAGGGCTTGAGTACGAACGGAAACCGTTTTACAAACGATTTGGCCGATAAATTCAATTTTTAGAGACCTCTTGATGAAGAATCGATTTCATTCTCTCTTTTTCTTTTTTAGTTTCAGCCTGATCTGCGGGCTGCTCCCTGCGACAGCATCAGCCGAAGTGCTTCTGGATCGGGTGGTTGCCGTTGTCAACGACCGGGTGATTTTAAAAAGCGAACTCACCGAACGCATGTTTGAAAAGTCGCAGGAGCTGGCTGCCAAACAAATTCCGGTAACCGATAACGAGTCCCTTCAGCAACAAGTTCTTGAAAGTCTGATCATTGAAAACGTTCAGTTGGACCGCGCCGCCGCACTGGGACTCAAAGCCGAAGACGAAGAGATTAATCAGCAGCTTGAAGCCATTGCCGAACGCAATAAAATGACCCTCTTTCAACTGCGCAATCGCCTGAACCTGGAAATCGAAAACGGTTTTGAAAAAATTCGAGATAAAATCCGCAATAAAATTCTGATCCAGAAACTGCGCGAAGTCGAAGTCATCAGTCAGGTTCACGTCTCCGACAGCGAAGTGCAACACTTTCTCAAGCGCCAGAAGCTTTCAAAACGCAACACCGAGGTCAAACTGGGCCATATCCTGATTGCCCTGCCGGAATCTGCCACGCCGATGCAACGCCAACAGGCTTTGGAAAAAGTTCAAAAAATCCGTTTAATGCTGCTGTCCGGAGAATCTTTTTCCAAGCTGGCGGTTCGCTATTCCAACGGCAGCCATGCCTTGGAAGGTGGTGATCTGGGGTGGCTGAAACAGAATCAAGTCCCGACCTTCTTCGCCGATCAGGTTTTGAAACTGCAACCGGGTGAGATCAGTCAGATCATTGAAAGCCCAAGCGGATTTCACCTGATTAAACTGGAAGAAGAACGCGAAACGCTGGGCGGAGAAATCACGGAATATCACCTGCACCGTTTCATGGTTCTGAGTGATAACGCCATGACCCAGGACGTACCGCCAAATATTGCCGACATCGCCGCCAAACTGGACAGCATGAAAGCTTTCGATGCACTGACAACCGAATTCAACGACCTGCCGAGCGAAGTAAACGCCGACAGCGACTTGGGCTGGCGGACGCTGGATGCTATTCCGGAAGCCATCCGTGAGCGCGTCAAAACCCTGGCACCGAATCATGCTTTACCGCCGATAGCGACTCCTCAGGGCTGGTTGCTCGTTTTCCTGGAAGATAAGCGTCAGGTATTTGCAACCGAAAACGAAACACAGGAAGCCATTCAGGAAATCCGCATGCGTAAAGCCAACGAAATGTTCGATCTGTGGTTGCGCCGTCTGCGTGACGAAGCCTTCATTCAGATCAAACTCGACGAAGGCAAAGACGCTTAACCTCTTTTCGCGCCGAACTGCACAACATGCGGTTGGGCACACTCCTCCGAAACAACGCATTTAGGACGCTTAATCAATATGACGGCAAGACTGGTCATCACCTCCGGCGAACCTGCCGGTATCGGCCCGGATTTAGTAATCATGCTCGCACAGCAGGACTGGCCGGTTGAACTGGTCATTCTGGGAAATAAAGCTCTGCTGCAAAGTCGTGCAAACTGCTTAAAACTTCCGATTGAACTGCTCGACTATCAGGCTGAACAGCCTCCGCAGCCAAGCCGGAAGGGACAAATTCTGGTCGCCGATCTGCCGTTGAATGCTGACGTTGTCGAAGGGCGCCTGGACCCTCATAACGCCGACTATGTACTGCGAATGCTGAAACGCGCCATACAAGGCTGCATGAGCAGCGAATTTGCCGGAATGGTTACCGGCCCCATTCACAAAGGCGTCATCAACGAGTCCGGAATTCCTTTCAGCGGCCATACGGAATTATTAGCCGAAGAAAGCGGTACCAGCCGGGTTGTCATGATGCTGGCCACCCCGGGACTGCGTGTCGCCCTGGCGACCACTCACCTGCCGCTAAGAGAGGTTGCCGATG
This sequence comes from Thiomicrorhabdus sp., assembly GCF_963677875.1. NCBI lineage: Bacteria > Pseudomonadati > Pseudomonadota > Gammaproteobacteria > Thiotrichales > Piscirickettsiaceae > Thiomicrorhabdus > Thiomicrorhabdus sp. Next base: position 68,716 of record NZ_OY782564.1, read on the forward strand.
CCATCCAACCACAATTGCTGCGGGAAATCCTCGGCATCACCGACCAGGCTTTACGCGAGCAGTTCGGCATCAAGCAACCGCACATTCTCGTAGCCGGACTGAACCCGCACGCGGGAGAAAGCGGACACATGGGGCGTGAAGAAATCGAGATCATCGAACCGGTGATGCAAGAATTGTCGGACTCAATGAACTTAAGCGGGCCGCTCCCGGCCGACACTCTCTTTACGCCCAAATACCTGCAACAGGCCGATGCCGTTCTTGCTATGTACCATGATCAAGGGCTGCCGGTTTTAAAACACATGGGCTTCGGCAATGCCGTTAATATTACCCTCGGATTACCGTTCGTCAGAACGTCCGTCGATCACGGCACCGCCCTGGACCTGGCCGGTACCGGCAAAGCCGACCCGCAGAGCTTCCGCTACGCCATTGAAGTTGCTCTACAGATGATCGGTGCCCGAACGGCCTGAGAATTGTTGTATCAGAAGGACCTTGCATGAGCAGAGATTTCAAACCCAGCGGTCATAAGCATAAAAAGCAGTTTGGACAGAATTTTCTCAATAACGGACGGATCATCGACCGTATCGTTGCCGCAATTCGCCCCCAGGCACAAGACCATCTGGTGGAAATCGGCCCAGGAGAAGCTGCGCTGACCGAGCCGCTGATCGAAGTGGTCGAACGGATGGACATCATCGAAATCGACAATGATCTGATTGCGCCACTCAAAATTCGTTTTGCCGCCAAACCGGCATTCCGACTCCATCACACCGACGCCTTAAGCTTTGACTACGCAAGCTTGCTGGACGATGATCGGCCCTTGAGAGTGGTCGGAAACCTCCCCTACAACATTTCCAGCCCCTTGCTGTTCCAGCTACTGAATTATGCCGAGTCGATTCAGGATATGCACTTCATGCTGCAGAAAGAAGTGGTCGACCGCCTGTGCAGCGAACCGGGCAACAAGAGTTACGGCCGTCTCAGCGTTATGATCCAGTACGCCTGTCAGACCGAATACCTCTTCACTGTCGGCCCGGAAAATTTTAATCCGCCTCCGAAAGTCGATTCGGCAATCGTGCGTCTGCTGCCTTATAAAGAAAAACCTTATCAAGCCGACGATGAACAGACGTTTGCCGATATCGTCAAACAATCCTTCAGTTTAAAACGCAAGACACTGCGCAACAACCTTAAAGGCTGGATGAGTGCCGAGCAGATCGAAGCCTGCGACATCGATCCCGGCTGCCGTGCGGAAACACTTGAGGTGGCGGAATTCGTCAAACTCGCCAACCATTACGCCCATCTGAAATCGGCGGCTTCCTGATGGCAACCTATATTATCGGTGACCTTCACGGCTGTTACGACGAACTTCAAAAACTCCTGAAGAAACTCGACTACGATCGCGAAAAGGATCATCTCTGGTTTGTCGGTGACATTATCAATCGCGGTCCAAAATCCTTGGAGTCCCTGCGCTTCGTCAAACAACTCTGCGAGGCGGGAAAGGCCGATATGGTTCTCGGCAACCATGATTTTCATTTGCTTGCCGCCTTTAGCGGCCTGGATAAATACCTTTCAAAATCCGACCGTATCGACGATATTTTGAACAGCCCGGATGTCGCCGAACTGGTCGATTGGCTGCGCCATCAGCCTTTGATGGTTAAACACCCGTTTTATCAAACCGTCATGGTGCATGCCGGAATCCCCCCGCAATGGAGCATTCGGGAAGCATTGGATTACGCCAAAGAAGTCGAAGTCCACCTGCAGAGTGGCGACTGGCAGACCTTCTTGAAAGAACACCTTTTCGGCAGCCAGCCGGATGAATGGATCGACGGCTTGCAAGGTTGGGATCGAATCCGCTATATTGTCAATTCCTTCGCACGCATGCGCTATTGCGACCGCAACGGAAAACTGGAATTCAAGCAAAAAGGCGCTCCGCAGGACGCACAGAGCGAATGGCAACCGTGGTTTGTCTTCCCTAACCGTCGCAACAAGGATTACGAAATCTTTTTCGGCCATTGGTCGACACTTGGAGCCGTAGATGCTTATCAGGTGCATGCAACCGACACCGGTTGCTTATGGGGAGGCTGCCTGACGGCCTATCATCTGGAAGAAAAAAAACGCATCACGGTCGACTGCCCCCAGCAACAAAAACCGAAATTGAAAAACAAAGTTAAACAGAAGAGTTGATAAACGCTTATGACCAAGCCACCACTCTCTTTTCCCGAAGACCAAATACCGACGGCGGATCAGATGCTGAATCGCCTGCACGCAATCGACCCTGACAGTTTCGAAACCGAACGCCTCGCCGAAACGCTGCGCGGCAGACGCAACTGGATCAGTGCCTTCACCATCCCGGTCAGTGCCATTCTGCTGGTTGCCCTGACCTTGATCGGAACCTTCTTCAGTGACCGTTTTATTCTCAGCTTCCTGATCAGTGCCCTGCTGGTTTACTGGATCGGCAAGATTGTCGAATTTTACGACCGAAGCTTTGATCGTAAAGCGCGCATTCAGGTATTAAACCTCATTGCCGAAACCGAAACCGAATACGGTTTTCTGACGCATTTCAAAAGCTTCCTTCCAAACAAATACCAACGCCTCCTTCAGGCGCTTAATAAAGGAAATTTTTTCTATATCGTCCCTTATGCCCGCGCCATCAGGCACCTGCAGAGTCATCTGGACCCGGAGTCATTTCGCAGTTACTGGCATCTCAGCTATCCTCAAACCAAACCGCCAAAAGAACAGGTTCAGGTTGAAATTTAACCACTAGTGCCCACCGGAACATTTGGGAGAAAGCGGCGCCGCTTCTCCACGTTTCTGCCACTCATGCGGCGAATAGGTATGCAACGCCAAGGCATGAAACTGCGGCATCAACTCCTGCAGAACCCGATATACCGCCTGCTGGCGTTTTACCCGACTCATATCGGAAAACTCCGGACTCACCAACGTCAACTTGAAATGCGACTCGGCCGCCGGCCCTGCATGCTGATGGCTTTCATTCTCCAGTGCCATCCACTCAATCTCGAAGCCAGCGCAAATCGCCTCTTCTATCTGCTGTTGTAAAGACATCATTAAACTCCTGACTTTTTCTTAACCCGCAAAAAAGGAAAATTCCATGATCGGATTCACTGAAACCCAATCCGAGGTTCGGCAAAAAACAGATGAGGCGCATCCGTCCTTCACCATGATTTTTCCATAACTCACATTTTTTCCACAATGTATAATCAATTGTTCGATTATTGTATCTCTTTAGCTATTCAGGAGCGATCCATGCAACGATTTAAACTGGGAGCCGCGCTGCTTCTAAGCCTGACTCTTTTCAGTCTGCCAAGCCATGCCGCAGAACCCGCCAAAAGCAACTTTCAACTCAAACCGGTTCCGGAGCTGCAAGATCCGCCAAGCGACCGTTTTCCTGGCGATCCTCCGGAGCATAAAGCCGTTTATATGTGGAATAAGGCCGATGCCGATTATCAGCACGGCATTCTTAATTCAATCCAGGCAATGATCAAACGCTACGGGGACAATGTCTCGATTGCAGTTGTTGCCATCGGCCCGGGGCTGCATGTTCTGGCGAAAAAACCCCAGCGCGAAGTCGAAGCACTCACTTATGAACGCGTCGGCAGCTTTGCCAAGGATTACAATGTCCGCTGGATCGCGTGCGGAAATACCATGAATACCATCCACTGGAGCGACTCGGATATGCGTCCATTTGCAGAATATTCCGAAGTCGGGGCTGCCGCTTTAATGGAACTTCAGGAAGAAGGTTACAAGCTGCTGGTTTGGTAAAAGAATTTTCCAACCCCTCAGAAACCGAAAAGCGGAACATTTGTTCCGCTTTTTTTATTGCTGCGACAGACAGCCAAACACTTATCACAATCGACGTTTATTGCTTTTCCCGATCCTGCAAAAGCAGATCGATTTTGGCATGCAGCAAAGCCACTTCTTCAGCCAGCTGGCGTTCTGAGGACATGATTTCTTCCTGCTTGTCGCCCAGTTTTTCCGCTTCCATTTTCTTATGCTCTTCGTCCAGCACCTCGACCACAATTCCGATCATCATATTCAGAAACACGAACGCCGAAAAGAAAATAAACGTTATATAGTAAATCCAGCTCAGGGAATATACCGCCATGGTTTCATACATGACATCGGTCCAATCCTCGAACGTCGCCACCCGGAACAAGGTAAGCAGAGCGATCCCCAAATCTCCCCACAACTGCGGATTGATCTGAGAAAACAACAAATTACCGATGACCGCGTACAGATAAAAAATGATGAACATCAGCAACGCGACATATCCCATTCGCGGCAAGGCATTAATCAACGCCGTCACCAGAACGCGCAATTCCGGGATAAAGGAGATCAAACGCATAACGCGGAATAAACGCAACATTCGCGCAATCAGTGCATATTCGGAATCGTCCAGCGGAATCAAACTGACAACAACGATCACGAAATCAAAAATATTCCATCCTTTCTTAAAGAAATCCCGTAAACGATCCTCGGCCGCCATACGGATAAGAATTTCCACCAGAAAGAACAGAGTGACTGCATAATCCAGGAAAATCAGAATCGCCGTCGCGGTTTCATTCAACTGATAAGTTCGGATTCCGATCATCAGCGACGAAAACAAAATCACTGCAATAACGAACATCTCAAAAATTTTGTTGTCGCGAACGCTTTGAAAACCTTCTTTAAAAGCACTCCAAGTCATGTATTTCACCTTCAAAAACCAAATCGGCACCGGCCGAAACTCCAGAAGCTAATAAAAGCCTTTTTTCTCAAGTAGAGAAATCGAGCGTATTTTACTTAAAAATCCTCCCGGTGAAATTGTTAAAATAAGATTTTTTTATTACACATTCAAGCGGAGTTTATCATGGCGAAAATAGAAGTCATCGGTCAGGGCGAATGCGAATTCGACGGCCAGTTTTCGATGTTGGATGCACTCGATGAAAGCGGATTTGACATGCCTTACAGCTGCCGGGGAGGAAACTGCGGAGCATGCGTGGTTCGTCTGGTTTCCGGCGAAGTGGAAGAGATTCAAACGCCAATCTACGAACCGGGCGAAGGTGAAATTCTGACCTGCAGTGTTATCCCACTGACCGATGTCGTCATTGAAGTAATCTAAAAACAGCGGGCAGGTACCCAAGCCCAGCCTGTCTAAAAATGTCTAAAAACCTTAGCGAGCTTTTTCTACAGACATAAAAAAACCCTGCCGAAGCAGGGTTTTCTTTGCAGAGATCGCAAGCTTATTGGATTTTAGCCAACTGCTCCATAGCGACCTTGTGAGGAAGCGCGATATAACCGTCTTTAACAACGTCTTCCTGACCTTTCTTGGAAAGAACCAACTTAACGAATTCTTTTACGACCGGCTCAAGTGGCTTGTTAGGCGCTTTGTTTACGTAAACGTACAACAAACGAGACAGAGGATAAGTACCGTTTACCGCATTGATCGGGTTAGCTTCGATAAATGGCTTCCCTTCTTTCTTAGTTAGAGGAACCGCTTTAACACCTGCTGTTTTATAACCGATACCGGAATAGCCGATACCGTTCAAAGAAGCTGAAACCGATTGAACAACTGAAGCCGAGCCTGGCTGTTCATTTACAGATGACTTGTAGTCACCTTTACAAAGCGCTTTCTTCTTGTAGTAACCGTAAGTACCGGAAACCGAGTTACGTCCGTAAAGCTGGATGGTTTTATCGGCCAATTCACCGCTCACACCAACCTGACCCCAGGTCGTAACATCTTCTTTATAACCACATTTACGAGTTGAAGAGAAAATTGCATCAACTTGAGGAATCGTCAAACCTTCAATTGGGTTGTCTTTGTTGACATACACCGCCAAAGCATCGATTGCTACCGCGATAGGCGTAGGCTTGTAACCGTGCTTCTGTTCAAACATTTCAACTTCTTTTGACTTCATTTTACGGCTCATAGGACCGATGTTTGAAGTGCTTTCAGTTAGCGCTGGAGGCGCAGTTGAAGAACCGGCAGCCTGAATCTGAATATTAACGTTAGGGTAAGTACGCTTGAACTCTTCAGCCCACAAAGTCATCAAATTAGCAAGTGTATCTGAACCAACGGAAGAAAGGTTACCGGAAATACCGGAAACTTTTTCATACGTCGGAAGCTCTTCGGCAAACGCCGAAGAAGGCGCAAAAGAAACTGCCGCCAGTCCCATTGCCAATAGAAGGTTGGTTTTTTTCATCTGTCGTTCTCCAAAGTTGAAACAGCATCCAAAAGGTGAAGCAAATTATAAAAAGGCAACATAAAAGTAACTTGACACTAATATTACAAACAGATGACAAATAGCGAGCCATCAAAGGAATTACGATTCTAAAAATCGCCGTAAAATCCCATCCTGTCATCTTTTCGTAACAAAAATCCCCCTTTCCAAGCCTTTTTCTATACAATTCATCCGATTGACCTCACTCATAAAAAGAGCCGTTTATTTATGGAATTTCGAGACATAAACGATATCGAAAACGCTACCTCCCGCGGACGCAAGGAGATGTTTCGTTTCGGCATCGTCATACTCTTTATCACTCTGATCCTGCTATTCACCTCCAGCCTTCCAGTACACAACACAACTCTCAGCGTCGAACTGGTTGTTGCCGCCATGATCGGTGGCTATATGGCTTTAAACATCGGTGCCAATGACGTTGCCAACAATGTCGGACCGGCGGTCGGTTCCAAAGCCCTGACCCTGACAGGTGCCATTATCATTGCCGCAATTTTCGAATCTTCCGGCGCTTTGATCGCCGGCGGCGATGTTGTCTCGACCATTAAAAAAGGCATCATTGATCCGGCCTTGATCAGCGATCCGGAAACCTTTATCTGGCTGATGATGGCCGCCCTCCTGGCCGGAGCCATCTGGCTGAATATCGCCACTGCCGTCGGGGCACCGGTATCAACGACCCACTCAATCGTCGGCGGTGTTCTCGGAGCCGGTATCGCTGCAGCCGGTTGGAATATCGCCAACTGGGACAAGATGGGTGCGATTGCCGCCAGCTGGATCATCTCTCCGGTCATCGGCGGGATTATTGCAGCCGGATTCCTGATGTGGATAAAACGCGGTATCACCTACACGGAAAACATGATCGAATCAGCACAAAAGCTCCTGCCTTTTCTGATCGCGATTATGGCCTGGTCGTTTTCCACTTACCTGGTATTAAAAGGCCTGAAACACATCTGGAAAGTCGACTTTCTGAGCGCCACCCTGATCGGCCTCGTCATTGCCTTTCTCGTCTACCTTCTGGTAAAACCCGGCATTCACCGTCAAGCTGAACGCATGCAAAACGAGCTGGAAAATCCTAAGGCTGCCGTCAACTCTCTATTCACCATTCCATTGATTTTCGCGGCCGCCTTACTGAGTTTCGCGCACGGAGCCAACGACGTCGCCAATGCCGTCGGCCCTCTGGCCGCGATCCACGACTCGATTCAGCATCACGGTATCTCAACTAAAGCGGAAATCCCGCTCTGGGTCATGTTGATCGGGGCAGTCGGCATCAGTCTCGGATTACTGCTTTTCGGACCAAAGCTAATCCGTACCGTCGGTTCGGAAATCACCGAACTGGATCAGATGCGTGCTTTCTCAATCGCCATGGCAGCAGCCATCACGGTTATTATCGCTTCACAACTGGGATTGCCGGTCAGCTCAACTCATATCGCTGTCGGTGGGATTTTCGGTGTCGGCTTCCTGCGCGAATATCTGAAACGCAGTTACGCCAAAGCAGTGCAGGAAATTCGTGATCATCATCAGGGAGCTGACGAAGAGATGGTGGAACAATTCATCAAACGTTTCTCTTCAGCTTCACTGGCGGAAAAGAAATTCTTATTGAGTCAGCTGAAGGAAAAAACGGCCGAAGTCTCTTTGAGTAAAAAAGAGCGTAAATCGCTGAATAAGGTGTACCAGAAGGAGCTGGTCAAACGCTCGGCTTTCTTGAAAATCGTTGCCGCCTGGGTCATCACCGTTCCGGCCTCGGCATTGCTGGCGGCCCTGTTCTACTTTGCCATCCGCGGAATGATGTTGCCTTAAGCAAGGCCCGATCATTCTAACTGCAGCAATTCTGCCAAACGCCTCTTGACTCCCAAGTCTGGAGGCGTTTTTATTTTTTGGCTTTCAAGGCAATTTTCGCCGGGAAATCGCAGCGGAAAGTGCTTCCCTTGCCGAGCAGGCTGTCGATATGCAGATGCGCCTGGTGCTTTTCCAAAACGTGTTTGACAATTGCCAAACCGAGACCGGTACCGCCAGTGCCGCGCGAACGGTCTTTATCCACGCGATAAAAACGTTCTGTCAGTCGCGGAATATGCTCCTGAGCAATACCAAGCCCCTGATCACTGACGGCAAAATGCACTCCATCCTTATCCTGATACCAACGGGCTTTGATCTCACCACCTTCCGGCGAATAACGGACGGCATTGGCAACCAGATTCATAAAAACGCTTTTTAACGGTTCTGCGTAGCCTTTCAGCCACAGATGGGTATCGATTTCAAAGACGATTTTATGCTCATCGCTGCCTAACTGACGCGCTTCGATGGCCAGTTGCTTTAGAATTTCCGGCACATCAACCGGCTCGGATTCGGCATTGATCGAGTCAGCCTCCATCGTCGACAGTGTCAGCAAATCTTCAATAATCGCCTGCATGCGCACCGCCTGAGTTGTCATATGCTCCAGCGGCAAATCCCACTGCGGGTTGCGTTCCCCGGGCATATCGCTCATCAACTCCAGATAGCCTTTCAGCACCGTCAAAGGCGTGCGCAACTCGTGCGAAGCATTGGCAATGAAATCGCGACGAATCTGCGCCAGCTGATAAAGCTCGGTAATGTCGCTCGCTACAACCAGTTTGTGGGTTTCAAAATAGGGAATGATCTGCACTTTGTAAGTCCGGCGGCTGCCGCGCAAGGCGTGAATGATCAAAGGGGCGTCGAAGTTCCCCTGGCGGAAATATTTCAAGAATTCCGGCTGTCGAATAATCCCTTCTACCTTGCGGCCAATGTCTTGATGACGTAAACCGAGAATTTTTTTCGATGGCTGATTAAACCATTCCACATCATTGTGCTGATCAAGGGAAACAATCGCATTCGGAATCAACATCGAAGCCGCTTTGAACTGCTCGGATTTATACAGGTAAAGGTCGGCGTGTTTTTCCAGCGCACGCTGCTTTTTGGAAACCTGATAGGTCAGTTCGCTCCACAGACCGGAAGCCGGAGGAAAAATCCGATGGGTACTGCCCTCCATCCATTTCTCAAAGCGGTGCATGCTCCACAAATGACGGGCGATATAGACAAAAATAAAGAAAAACAGGGATTGCAGCCACCAATCGGTGAACCAGGCAAAAAACATCAACCCCCAAACTGCACCGATAATCCAGGTCAGTTCACGTTTAACGCCTGCCGACAGCAAGTTCAATCCTCAACGACCGAGAAACGATATCCCGCTCCGCGAATGGTTTGGATATAATCGGCAACCCCTTCAGGCTCCAGCAGTTTGCGCAGACGACGAATATGCACGTCGACGGTTCTTTCCTCAACCACAATGTTCACCCCCCAGACCTGATCCAGTAGCTGGGCGCGGGAGTACACCCGGTTCGGATGCGAAATAAAGAATTGCACCAGTTTGAATTCCGTTGGTCCAAGTTTAATTTCGGCGTCGTCAACAAAAAAACGATGACTGCTCAAGTCCAACGTCATACGGCCAACTTCCAGGCGGTCGCTGTTCTTTTTGTCAACGGTTTGCCGCCGAAGCTGCGCCTGCACGCGGGCAACCAGTGCCCGGGGAGAAAACGGCTTGACCACATAGTCGTCGGCGCCGGCATCGAACCCCTTGACCTGATCCTCTTCTTCTCCGCGCGCCGTCAGCATAATGATCGGAATCGCGGCGGTTTTATCGCTCTGCTTGAGACGTTGCGCCAAAGAAACGCCGGAAATGCCCGGCAGCATCCAATCCAACAAAATCAGATCCGGGCGAGAATCCAAAGCGATTTTCCCGCCTTCTTCGGCATTTTCGGCTTCCAGAACTTGATACCCTGAAGAACTCAAGGTGAACTTCAGCATATCGCGAATAGCCGCTTCGTCTTCGATAACTAGAATGGTCTTTTGAGCCAAGTCGATTTCTCCGTTTAGGATTCCGATGAATTCTCGGCCTCTAATTCTGCCATAAACTTAGACAGTTTTTCAGTGTTCATGTGGCGAACGTCTTTACCTTCGGTCAAATACACCATGCTTTCGGCAATATTTGCGGCATGATCGGTAATTCGCTCGCTGGCACGCAGCGCCAAAACCATTTCAAGCAGATACTTACACTCGATCTCCGGCTTGCTGAATGCCTTCTCCATTTCGGCCATCGCTTCTTTCAAAGCCACGTCCATACGTTCTTCGTCACCGACGATGTGTACGACATTCCCCAAGTCCAGATTGGCAAAAGCATCCATCGCCTTGCCAAGCATGTCCATTCCGCAGACGGTCATTTCGACCAACGCCTGATAACCCGGCATTGCCTGACAACCATAAGGCGATTCGGCCATAACGCCGGCCAGTCTGGCAACCTTGACGGCTTCGTCCCCCATTCGTTCCAGATCAACCGCGATACGGATCGCGATGATGATCAGGCGCAGATCAGATGCAGTCGGCTGTTGACGAGCCAGTACGCGAGCGCTCAAGCGGTCAATTTCCATCTCTTCCTTGTTAATGACCTTATCGATGCGCTTCACTTCCTGCACCACATCACTGTCATCGCATTTCAAGGCTTCGATTGTCTGTTCAAGCTGACTTTCGACCAATCCGCCCATTTCCAACACTTGATTGAACAGATCCTCCAGGTCGCGATTCATCCGTTCAGATATATGACGGTTATATTCAGAATTTTGCATAAGTTTATCTCCTCAAAAATTATTCTTAACCGTAACGACCTGTAATGTAATCTTCGGTACGCTTAACCTTGGGATTGGTAAACAGAGTGTCCGTATCAGTATATTCGATCAATTCGCCCATATACATAAAGGCAGTGTAATCGGAAACACGCGCTGCCTGTTGCATATTGTGAGTAACGATCAGAATCGTAAAGTTCTTCTTCAATTCAAAGATCAGCTCTTCAATCGCCAAGGTAGAAATCGGATCCAATGCCGACGTCGGCTCATCCAGAAGGAGAACTTCCGGCTTGATGGCAATCGCGCGTGCAATGCACAAACGCTGCTGCTGCCCGCCGGACATTCCCAAAGCGTTTTCGTTCAGACGATCTTTGGCCTCTTCCCAAAGCCCGGCACCTTTCAGCGCCCACTCCACGGTTTCGTCCAGAACCGATTTATCGGAGATACCCTGCAAACGCAAACCGTAGCATACATTTTCGTAAATCGATTTTGGGAAAGGGTTCGGCTTTTGAAACACCATTCCGACACGACGGCGCAAAGCGGCTACATCCATATCTTTGGAGTACATGTCATCGCCGTGTAGAGTCATCTCACCTTCGGTGCTGACAATGTCAATCAGATCATTCATACGGTTAAAGCAGCGCAACAAAGTAGACTTACCGCACCCGGACGGGCCGATAAAAGCGGTGACGCGATGCTCTGGCACCGACATGGTGACCTTATGCAAGGCGCGCTTGTCGCCATAGTATAAATCCCAGTCCTTCACTTCAATGGCGATTTTTTCATCCGCCAGAGAAAGCTGTCGATTTTCGCGATCCATGGCAATGCTTACATTGTTTTCACTCATTTCTTAATCCTCATAGAGCAGCGGCACCGACGGACGCTGCCAATACAAATCCGTATCAAATTTTTAAATCGTGGAATCCGATCAGCTGTCCAGCGCCTTGTATTTTTCACGCAAACGGTTACGAATCGAAATCGCGCCCAGGTTCAAACCAACGATGATGATGATCAACAGCAAAGATGTCGCATAGACCAGCGGCTGCGATGCTTCCACATTCGGGCTCTGGAAGCCGACGTCATAAATATGAAAACCAAGGTGCATGAATTTTCGATCCAGGTGAACAAACGGCGCAATGGAATCAACGGGAAGCTCCGGAGCCAACTTGACTACCCCAACCAGCATCAAGGGCGCAACTTCACCTGCCGCGCGGGCAATTGCCAGAATCAAACCGGTCATAATCGCCGGTGTCGCCATCGGCAGAACGATTCTGGAAATGGTTTCGATTTTGGTCGCTCCAAGAGCCAGCCCGCCTTCGCGCAATGAACGCGGAATTCGCGCCAGACCTTCTTCGGTCGATACGATAACCACCGGCAAGGTCAAAAGAGCCATCGTCAGAGCAGCCCACAACAGCCCAGGAGTCCCGAAAGTCGGGCTAGGCAAGGCATAACCGTAGAAGAGTTCGTCAATCGAGCCCCCGATGATATAGACAAAGAAACCGAGACCGAAGATACCGAAGACAATCGAAGGCACCCCCGCAAGGTTGTTGATCGAAATGCGCACCGTGCGCAGCAGAGGACCATCTTTTGCATATTCACGCATGTAGATCGCCGCGATGACCCCCATAGGCGTAACCAGAACCGTCATTAACAGCACCATGGTGATGGTACCGATCATTGCCGGGAAAATACCGCCTTCGGTATTGGCCTCACGCGGATCTTCGCTTAAAAAACGTCCGATTCCGTGGAAGAAAAAGCCGGCCTTTTCACCGAACGACATATTGTTCGGCTGCCAGAATTCAACGATTTTACGCACCGGAACCTGCATGCTCTGGCCACCGCTGACTTTAACCGTCAACTCACCCAGAGAATCCAACTGCTTATAAAGTACCTGAGCTGCGGCCTGATGCTGTTCGAATTTTTTCTGCAACTCGGCACGCTCCTGATCCAGCTCGGATTTGGCTTCGGCATCAAATGCGTTATTGGCGCGCAGACGTTTCTCATCGAGCCTCAGCTGCTCCAACTGATAGTTCACCGAGCCGATTTCAATTTTTTCGATATGCTTGATTTCGGAGTGAAGCTCGCTTCCTTTTTCCACTTGCTCCGCAAGAACCGGATCGATTTCTTCGGAACCGCTATATCGCTTGCCGTCAACGGCAAAAGCTTCCAGCCAGCCGTACACGTTACCGTACTCGTAGCGCTCGATCACCACGATGTCATTCGCCAGTTTTTGGTCTGCCGAAACCAAATCCGTTTCATTAATCCAGCGGAAATCGATGCCATACAAGTCACGATTCCCCATTTTAATCAGGTATTGCGGCACCAGTTCAGGTTGCTGAGATTGCGCATTCTGCACCTCTTTCATCTTGGTATCACGCAGCTCACCAACCAGCATCTCAGTCTTATCACCCTGCTTCAACTGGTATTCGTACACTTCATGCGGCCAGAAATGAATCAAGCCTTTATAAGAGATCATCGCAATCAGACCAAAGACCAGTACCACACTGACGGCAACTGCGGCCGAACTCATCCAGATCCAGTGTTCACCCTTTTTAAACCATGCTTTCATATTCTTCTCCGACGCCTATAGTGAACCGTACTTGCGGCGCATGCGCTGACGCACAATCTCCGCCAGGGTGTTAAACACAAAGGTGAAAATAAACAGTACCAGTCCGGCCAGGAACAGTACCCGATAATGCGAACTCGCCACTTCGGCTTCGGCCATCTCAACCGCCAGATTCGCCGACAAGGTTCGCATTCCCTCAAACAGGTTGGCACTCATCAGAGGCGTATTTCCGGAAGCCATCAAAACAATCATGGTTTCACCGACACCGCGGCCAAAACCAAGCATGATCGCCGAGAAAATCCCTGGGCTGGCCGTCGGAAGCACAACCCCGACCAATGTCTGCCAGCCGCTGGCGCCCAACGCCAGAGAACCATTGACCAGATAACTTGGCACGTTGTAAATCGCATCTTCGGCAACCGAGAAAATGGTTGGAATCAGAGCAAACCCCATCGCAAACCCGATGACCATCGCATTACGCTGATCGAAATCAATACCGGCAGAATAGGTCAGCCAATGTCGCATATCCCCTTCAAAAAAGGCATTTTCCAAAGGTGTACTCAACTGCAGAGCCAGCCAGCCCAAAAAGGTGACCACAGGAATCATCAACACCGCCCGACGCCCAACGGAAACCTTCTGGCGAATGATTTTCGGCATTTTGGTCCAGCCGTAGCCGAAAAGAATGATTCCCAGCGGAACAACAACGAAAATGGCGAAGAAACCGGGCAGATGCGCTTCCATGTACGGCGCCAGCCATAAACCAGCCAGGAAACCGAGGATAACCGTCGGCAAAGCTTCAATCAGCTCAACCGAAGGCTTCACCCACTGACGCGTTTGCTTATCCATGAAGAACGCCGTGTATATGGCAGCCAGAATTGCGATCGGTACCGCAAACAGCATGGAATACAACGCCGCTTTGATTGTTCCGAAGGTCAAAGGAGTCAAAGAGAATTTCGGTTCAAAGTCAGCACTGGCAGAAGAAGACTGCCAAGTAAAACTCGGTTCCTCATATCCTTCATACCAGACCTTGCCCCATAAACTGGAAAAAGACACATCCGGGTGTTCATTGTCGACTTCATAATGCACCAGGCGGCCATCAGCTGTTTCAACCAACGCGCCATTTGCGCGCGGTGCCAAGACAACCATGGACAGAGCCTTATCCGTTACCTGCTGGGTATCCAGATGACGCTCGGCTGTTGAATGAAACAATTGAAACTGGCCAGCAGCATCTGCGACTGCAAAACCTTTGCGGTTTTTTTCGATTGCTATCGATTCGATCGCGCTCTTGCCGGTGTCAAAAGAGCGGATAAAAGTCAGCTCAAAAACGTTATCGGCATTTCGCACCGGAAACCATTGGTAAATCTGCCCGTTATCCGTTCCCACCAACAAGGAGTAATCCCCAAGCAGAAAACGAATCGTCGAGGGTTTTTCCGCGCCTTTCATCAAAGAAACCGTTTGCTGCAAAACGGGGCTTTCCACATCACTCAAATTGTAGTAAGCAGCCTTACCGTCAGCATTGATCGCATACAGATTACGACCGCTGCCATCCAAAAGCAGCCACTTTATCTTAAGTTCACTACCGATCGAACCACTGGAGTCTTCTTCAAGGGTAATGCTGTCACTCAGCATAGATTCGGTTTTCGAAAACAGCTTCACCTGAAGCTCGCTCGAGGCATTTGTCTGATACACAATCTTCATTTCCGATTCGCTGTCGCGAATACTCAGATGTGCAATCGCCCCCTCGGCGATGTCCATCGGCTCTTCACCGTATGGAAACGTGATATTTGGCGTAATCGTGCGCTGATCGTTCGGATAAGTCACCTTGTAACCGTATTTCGCAATCAGAACGCGACCATCATCCAGACCGAAAGCGATTTCATTGCGAATGTCGTTTACAATCGAAAAGGCAGTAATCTTATGAGCATCAATCGGCAAAGCGTCTTCGAAAGCAACCTGACCGGTCGCCATATCAAAACCGATCATCTTGCCGCTCTGCGTAAAGCGCACGCCCGAAGACTGATACTCGTCCAAACCGTAGTAAAGCGTTTTGTCGGCGGCTTGTCCCGGCACTGCGAAATCACCTTGTTTATGAACCGATGCCGGAACAAACAATGGCAAAACCACGTACACCAGAAAGAACATGATCAACAGCACCGAAAAAATCACGCCAATTCCGCCGAAGGTTACCCCAAAACGAGACAGGCGGTCTTTCAGGTTTCGGCGCGCAATGCGGCGTTCAAACCCCGGCCCTTTTAAAGCTTTATCTAAAGCACTTTCTACAGATGAACTCATAAAACAGGGTCCTTCAAAAACAATAGAGAATTTTATTGCGCTAAATATAGCAATCGCATATGACAGCAAAATTTCAAATTCGAGCAAATTCCACAAAAATGTCACAAAAATGTCATACAATCTACTGCCGACTTTTGCGCAACAAATTGACAATTCACCACAATTTAACAGGCGTTGCACCAAAACGAGACAGCAGCCAATCCAACGAAATTGCAAGCAAAACGACAAATAGACAAAACCCTTTGCAAAATCATATCTTTAGTCTATTTGAAAAATTTATTGGAAAGCTGGCACGATTCCCGCTATCATCAAAACTGTTTATTTTTCAATCCACAGCTGTAAAAGGACATAGACAATGCCACAAGCTATTTTTGATTTAATGCAAGAAAACGAAGTCAAATGGGTTGACCTACGCTTTACCGACAGTATCGGTAAAGAGCAGCACGTCACCATTCCTGCTTCTAAAGTTGACGAAGATTTTTTCACTGACGGTGAAACGTTCGATGGCTCTTCAATCGCAGGCTGGAAAGGCATTAACAACTCCGACATGATCCTTATGCCGCAAACAGACGGCTACTACCTGGACCCATTCACCAATGATCCAACCATCATCATCCGTTGCATGATCGTTGAGCCTTCCACTATGGAGTCCTATGAAAAAGATCCTCGTGGAATTGCCAAAAAAGCGGAAGCTTATCTTGCATCAACCGGTGTAGCCGATTCGGCATTTTTCGGTCCTGAACCAGAATTCTTTATCTTCGACGACGTTCGCTGGGGCGCTGACATGTCCGGTTCTTTCGTTAAAATCGACGGTAACGAAGCCGCATGGAATACTGAAAAAGTTTACAACGACGGTAACATGGGGCACCGCCCAAGAGTCAAAGGTGGTTACTTCCCGGTTCCTCCAGTCGATCAGCTTCACGAAGTTCGTGCCGATATCTGCGCCATGTCTGAAGCAATGGGTCTTAAATTGGAAGCTCACCACCACGAAGTGGCTGCTGGCGGTCAATGTGAGCTGGCCGTTGCCGGTAACACTCTGACAGCGAAAGCCGATGAAGTCCAAATCCTTAAATATGCGGTACACAATACCTGTAACGCTCTAGGCAAGACGGCAACCTTCATGCCTAAGCCAATCGTTGGCGACAACGGTTCCGGTATGCACATCAACATGTCGCTATCGAAAGACGGTAAAAACATCTTTGCCGGTGACGTCTACTCCGGACTTTCTCAAGAAGCGATCTGGTACATCGGCGGCTTGATGAAGCATGCGCGCGCGCTTAACGCCTTCACTAACCCTGGAACCAACTCTTATAAGCGTCTGGTACCTGGTTTCGAAGCGCCGATCCTTCTGGCTTACTCCGGTTCAAACCGCTCTGCATCCATCCGTATCCCTTACGCGCCTTCCGAGCGTTCACGCCGCGTCGAGCTACGTTTCCCTGATCCGACTGCCAACCCATATCTAGCGTTCGCAGCCTGTCTGATGGCTGGCCTTGACGGAATTGTCAACAAAATCGAGCCAGGCGATCCTTCAGAAAAAGATCTATACGATCTTCCTCCGGAAGAAGAAGCAACTTACAACACGGTTTGCAGCTCTCTGGACGAAGCACTGGGTGAACTTGACAAAGACCGTGAGTTCTTGAAAGTCGGCGGTGTATTCACTGATGAAGCGATCGACTCTTACATCGACCTTAAGATGGAAGAAGTCACTCGTTTCCGTGCGACAACTCACCCAATCGAGTTCGATATGTACTACTCGCTATAAAAAAGCGATCAGTACACACAAAAAAACCGGGCAATGCCCGGTTTTTTTGTGTCACTCACCACCAAAAATACAAGCAGTCTAAACAATCACTCAGTTACATCCCTACTGCCGCGAACAAACACGGCAGAACAGATGCGGCACAGCCCTAAGACAGCATAATCTGCCCCCAGACATCGATCACAGCTTGCCTCTCATCCGGATAGCAACTGTCACCCACCAGCGCTTTCTCATTCTGCAAAGACAGGCGGTGGTACTTGGAACGATACACCTTATAAGCCTCCGTCAGAGCCTCAGCCTGACTGGCATCAAGTAAACCACACCCCGCCACCGTCTCCAAAATGCGAATGTTATCACTGTAACGACATAATTCGGGGTACGAGTGCGCATGAGCAAGTACCAGATACTGCATCATAAATTCAATATCGACAATTCCGCCTCTTCCCTGTTTTAAATCAAACAGCTCCGAATCCGATTTATCCAAAGCTTCCTGCATTTTATTGCGCATTTCGACAACTTCGGTTCTCAAGCTGTCCAAATCACGCGCTTTTCGCAGAAAAGCATCCTTAAAATCATTAAAACGGTCGATAGAAGCTTCACTGCCGACCACCGCTCGCACCCGAACCAGCGCCTGATGCTCCCAAGTCCAAGCCTTGTTTTCGATGTATTTCTCAAACTCATCAAAACTGACCACCATCATTCCGGAAGCCCCATTCGGCCTCAGACGAGTATCCAGTTCGTACAACACTCCGGCTGGCATCAGGGTGGTGATTAAAGAAATCAACTTTTGCCCCATGCGAATAAAGTACACAGGATTATCCAGCTGCCGACCGTTCGGAGCCATTGCTTTTTCCGATGCCGAAATGCCTTCGTACAGCATGACAATATCAAGATCAGAACCATAACCCAACTCAATACCACCAAGCTTGCCATACCCAAGAACCATAAACGGATTGCGATCCGCGCAGCTCATACCGCCTGGAAGTCCGCTTTTTTTCTGCATAAATCGCCACGCATATTCGGCACATACCTCCAGAACCGCTTCAGCAGTCCAGGTCAGATAATCACTGACTTTCATAATCGGCAAATGCCCGGTAACATCGGCCGCGGCAACCCGGAAAACCTGAGCGTGACGCCATTGACGAATCTCCTGCATAAAATTTTCTTCATCGTCCGAATATTCGTTCAAAATACTGCAGGCCTCTCTTTTCAGCTCCTCAGCCATCAGCGGCTCGTACAGCGTTCTTTCGTCCAATAACTGATCCATTAGAGCCGGATACTTGACCAGCATGTCCGTCAACCAAGAACTGACTTCACACAACTGAATCAGATTTTTGATCGCTTGAGGGTTTTCCTTCAACAAGACCAGGTAGACACTGCGCTTGGCAATCGCTTCTAAAACCGAAATCACCCGCGCCAATGTGATTTCATTTGCATGCTGAATAATCAGCTGATTCAAAATCAACGGCACAACAACGTTAAAACGCTCCAGCGCATCCTTACTCAAGTTTTTCAGCAAACGCGACTGTTTGAACTCTTCCAGTTTATTCAGGAAGCGTTCACGATGCTCATCCTCCCAGCCGGTCAGCAATTCCTGCGAATCCGATTCGCCACCACTTAACCAGAGGCGACTCACCTCATCCCTTTGCTCAACCTCTTCTTCCGCAAAGACTGCAGCAAACTGTTCGCTGACAACCGCTTTATGTCGCTCCAAAGTCTGAATAAAGCCAGGATAATCTGCAAACCCCATGGCTTCTGCCAAAGCCTGCTGACGATTCGCATCTTCCGGCAATTCATGGGTTTGCTGATCACTCCACTCCTGAAGGCGGTTCTCGGCACGACGCAAAAACACATAAGCTTCGTGCAACCGCTCGGCAACCTCAGGGAGCAAATAGTCTTTCTCCGCCAGGAGGCGCAGCATCGGCATCAACGAGCGACCTTGCAAACCTCGGTCACGCCCGCCGTGAACCAACTGGAACGCCTGCACAATAAACTCAACTTCGCGAATTCCGCCGGCACCAAGCTTGATATTATGCTGCATCCCCTTTCTCTGCACCTGATCGCTGATCATCTGCTTCAGCTCACGCAAAGAATCCATCGCACTGAAATCGACATAACGGCGATAAACAAAAGGACGCAGAATCGAGAACAGCTCTTCACCCAGGGCGGCATCCCCAGCCATAATTCTGGCTTTCACCAGCGCATAACGTTCCCAGGCACGACCATGAATCTCATAATAATGCTCCAGAGCGGAGAAACTGACCGCCAAAGGCCCCGAATCACCAAAAGGTCTCAAGCGCATATCCACCCGATAAACAAAGCCGTCAACCGTTACTTCAACCAGCGATTTATTCAAGGCCTGGCCAAGGCGGATAAAAAACTGTTCATTAGAGATGGATCGCGCAGCTCCCTGGGTGTCACCACCTTCAGGATAAGCAAAAATCAAATCAATGTCCGAGGAGAAGTTCAACTCCTGCCCCCCCAGTTTCCCCATCCCGATCACCAGCATTTTCTGTGGCTGACCGGACTCCCGCCCAATCGGCGTACCATAGCGTTGGCAAAAACGTTCATAATGCCAATCAAGAGCGGCATTCACCAAAGCATCAGCCAAGTCGGACAAATTTTTCAAGGTTTCCTGCAACTCCGCCAGCCCCATCAAATCGCGCAAACCGATTCGTGTCATCTGATGATTACGCTGCAACCGCAGCCGCTTCATTAATTCAGCATCATTCTCAGAAGAAATCACATCCGCATACACCTCTTGATACAACACCCCTTCGGCATATTCGATCTCCCAACAGGACGCCTCCAGAAGCTGCGGATAACGGGCAAGCTGTCGCTCGACATAAGGACTCCACTGCAACACCTTCTGCACTAATTCCGACATTTTCTCTCCTTTGTTTTTTTCTCAAACCGGCTGATCACCGCTGCTTGAATACTCTTCAACTACAGGCTGTTCCGCCTCTATTCGATATAAATACAAATGGGTCTGACGTCGATCATTCAACACCCAGATATCATCAGGTTCGATTCCCGGCACTGGAAAACTGTTAGAAACAAACCAGCCAGAAACCATTTCCCGCCGCACTTTTCCCCACAGACGCGCCATCGGTTTCGGTGATAAAAAAGCATACACCAGATCGTACTCAGCTAAATTGACCTGCCACAAGTCGGTGCCGGCAATCTCCGCCAAGGTTCCGCGGCTCCGCCATGCAGCAATCCAAAAAACCAAAGGCGCGGTCTCAACCCCCTGCGCTTTCTCAATCAAGCCCGTCCGGCTCATAAAACGAACGTTTTCCCCAAAACCGCAGCCCAGATCGATAAATCTCCGCAAATCCTGCTGGCGTGCAAGCAAGGCCAAGGCCCGTCGCGTAGTCGCATTGCTTAAATACAAAGGCACCTGCTCTCTGACTGCATTCCGGAAGAGCAAAAGAATCAGCCCGGCAACGACCAAGCCCCACCACGGGTTGAAATCGCTGGATAACAAAGCATACAAACCGATCGGGAAAGCAAACTGAATCCATAACCACCAGGGAGCCATTTTAGCAAGTCGACTGAACGCCAGAGCAATAAACGACTGAAGTCCGAGCAGAAGCCAGTCGTGATAAGGAGGTTCAAACCAGAACCCGGCGATAAAAACCAGAAGCGCAAGGAGAGTTGCTGCCGACAACTGCATTAACAGAGCTAAAACAATTCCCGACACCTAAACACCTGCACCAGCATAATTTACAATTTGCACCAAAATAATTCTTTTCCAGCGTCACATATAACCGTAATCAACAAATCAATCTGACATTTACCAACAATAAGCTGTTTTTAAAGGCTTTTTTAATAGTTTGGCACGTTAAATGTTTTAACCATCGTCGAACATTATTTCTTTATTTCATATGAGAGGTTAGTATGAAACTGGTTGTTGCAATTATCAAACCTTTTAAACTCGATGACGTTCGAGAAGCCTTGCATGACATTGATGTGCATGGAATGACTGTCACCGAGTCCAAAGGTTTTGGTCGCCAAAAAGGCCACACTGAAATTTACCGTGGCGCGGAATACTCAATTGAATTCCTTCCTAAATTACGTTTGGAAATCGCAGTTGCCGACGAGCAGGTTGAAGGCGTTATCGAAGCCATCAGCTCGGCTGCTAAAACCGGCAAAATCGGCGATGGAAAAATCTTCATTATGCCGCTCGAACAAGCTGTTCGAATTCGTACCGAAGAATCCGGCGACATCGCACTATAATCAGAGGGACTCATTATGGAACAAATATTGCAATTAAGTTATGCTCTGGACACCTTCTACTTCCTGGTTTCCGGCGCACTTGTTATGTGGATGGCAGCAGGTTTTGCCATGCTGGAAGCCGGCCTTGTCCGCGCGAAAAACACCACTGAAATTCTGGCCAAGAACGTTGGTCTTTTCGCTATCGCCTGTATTATGTACATGCTGGTTGGTTACAACATCATGTATCCGGGTGAAGCAGTTTCCAGCTGGTTCCCTGGCATCAGCTTCCTGTTAGGTGGTGACAATGCTGTAGCAGACGTTGTAGCTGGTGGCGATGACGCTCCTTACTACTCCGGCATGTCTGATTTCTTCTTCCAGGTTGTGTTCGTTGCAACAGCCATGTCGGTTGTTTCCGGCGCCGTTGCTGAACGCATGAAGCTAATATCATTCTTCGTTTTCGCAATCGTCTTTACCGGCTTTATCTATCCTATGGAAGGTTACTGGAAATGGGGTGGCGGCTTCCTTGATGGTCTAGGGTTCCTTGACTTCGCTGGTTCCGGTATCGTTCACATGGCTGGTGCTGCAGCTGCTCTTGCCGGTGTTCTGTTACTAGGCGCTCGTAAAGGTAAATACGGTCCTGACGGTGAATCTCGTGCGATCCCTGGTGCTAACCTGCCGCTTGCAACCCTCGGTACCTTCATCCTATGGTTAGGTTGGTTCGGGTTCAACGGTGGTTCTGAATTGAAAGTCTCTAACGTTGAAGAAGCAAATGCCGTAGCAATGGTATTCGTAAACACGCTAATGGCAGCAGCCGGTGGTGTAATCGGTGCGATCATCGCCTCTAAAGTCAAATTCGGTAAAATCGATTTAACGATGATGCTAAACGGTGCCCTGGCGGGTCTGGTCGCAATCACGGCTGAACCTCTGACTCCTAGCGCTCTGGCAGCCACACTAATCGGTCTTGTCGGCGGTATCATCGTAGTCTTCTCGATCATCATCATCGACACCAAATTGAAAATCGACGATCCAGTCGGTGCAATCTCCGTCCACGGTGTTGTCGGTCTATTCGGTCTGATCGCGGTTACCTTCACTAACGGTGACTCAAGCATCGGCTCTCAGCTGATCGGTGCCGCCGTCATCTTCGCCTGGGTATTCATCACCAGCTTGATTGTCTGGGGAATTCTGAAAGCCATCATGGGCATCCGTATCACGGAAGAAGAAGAGTACGAAGGTGCAGACCAGTCCGAATGCGGAATGGAAGCCTACCCAGAATTCACCAAATAATTCTGAACTTTAACTCCTCGGCTCTTAGCCCCGCGCAATGCGGGGTTTTTTTGTCTACAAGACCGCTAAAAAAGCATTGAGAACCGGAGAACAACGAATGAATTGACGGGGGTTATAAATTACGGATGCGATACAACAGCTTGAGCCAACGCATCTTAAGAGAGGGCTTGACCTTAATCGGATGCCGATAGCGCAAAACCACCGGAATCGCTTCTGCATTAAACAGCGGATGTCGAGGCCAATTCATAATGTCTTCATAGGCAAACCCGCTATCCAGAGCGATCAACTGCCAGGGCAAAACAGCATCACCGTGCCGCGAGTGCGGACCATGCACATCAAACACCAGCGGAATCTTCTCCTCCAGCACCACCGTCTCGGTTTCACCCGACTCTTTCCAAATACGAATCACCTCACCCTCTTCAAGCAGAGTGCCATAAGGCAAGAACTGATAGTTGGCATTTAAACTGACAACCGGATTATCCACCAAAGGCGGGCCTTCGGGAAATTCAAACCGGCAGTAACCGCCCGAACAACATGACATCGCTTTCTTCCCTTTCCAATAAAACCGGAGTATAGTTAAGCACTTACAATTTCAACGAATACTTCACAAACCTGCGATTGAACACTCGCAATCGTACTCGAAATCCGCCCTGCCAAATGGACTGCCGACGGGTTTCAGCTCCGCCATCATAAAAAAATACACCCGCGGAAACAACTCTTTCCATCCTCCTGCGGCAGACTAACTGCCGCTTTTTTTACCCCTTGCGAACTTTTGGTGCATTTGCAACAAGTGCTACAGACAATCCACTCGGCGATGCGCTATAATCTAGCGATTATTTTTAACAAAGTTTTTAATGAGTGATTAAAAAGTTCTATGGATAAGCACTTTGACCCCAACATGATTGAAACCAAGTGGTACCAGACTTGGGAAAACCAGGGTTATTTCAAACCGAAAAACACCGATTCCGCCCCCTACAGCATCATGATCCCGCCGCCGAACGTCACCGGCAGTCTGCATATGGGGCATGCTTTCCAAGACACCATTATGGACACGCTCATTCGCTACCACCGAATGAAAGGTGAAGACACCTTGTGGCAGCCGGGCACCGATCATGCCGGTATCGCGACTCAAATGGTTGTAGAACGCCAGCTGGCCGCTCAGGGACTGAGCCGTCACGACCTCGGACGCGAGAAATTCATCGAAAAAATATGGGAATGGAAAGAAGAATCCGGCGGCACCATTACCAAACAATTGCGCCGGATGGGTGCATCTCCTGACTGGAGCCGTGAGCGCTTCACCATGGATGACGGTCTGTCGGATGCGGTCAAGGAAGTTTTCGTTCGCCTGTATGAAGAAGAGCTGATCTACCGCGGCAAGCGCCTGGTCAACTGGGACCCGGTATTACACACTGCAGTTTCCGATCTGGAAGTTGTCTCCGAAGAGGAGCAGGGTAATCTATGGCATATGCGCTATCCGCTTTCCGATGGTTCCGGCCACCTTGTGGTTGCCACCACCCGTCCGGAAACCATGCTCGGCGATCAGGCGGTCGCCGTGCATCCTGAAGACGAACGCTATAAAGAGCTGGTCGGTAAAACCATCACCCTACCGCTGGTCGGACGTGAAATCCCGATTATCGCCGATGACTATGTCGATATGGAATTCGGAACCGGCTGTGTAAAAATCACCCCGGCGCACGACTTCAACGACTACGAAATGGGCAAACGACATAACCTGCCAATGCTTAATATCCTGACGATTGATGCAGCAATCAACGATGAAGCACCGGAAAAATACCGCGGCATGGATCGTTATGAAGCACGTAAACAGATCGTTGCCGACCTGGAACAACTCGGCCTGATGGAATCGATTAAACCGCATACCTTAATGGTACCTCGCGGGGATCGTTCGCATGCGGTCATCGAGCCTTTTCTGACCGATCAGTGGTATGTCGCTGTCGAATCTTTGGCCAAGCCTGCCATTGATGCCGTCAAAAACGGCGATATCGAATTCGTTCCGAAAAACTGGGAAAACACTTATTTTGAATGGATGAACAACATTCAGGACTGGTGCATTTCGCGCCAGATCTGGTGGGGGCACCGCATCCCGGCCTGGTATGATGCCGACGGCAATTTATATGTCGGACGCAATGAAGCAGAAGTTCGCGAAAAACATCAAATTTCCGCCGATATCCAGCTGACCCAAGATGCCGACGTGCTGGACACCTGGTTCAGCTCTGCACTGTGGACCTTCTCCACATTAGGCTGGCCGGATAAAACTCCGGAACTGGCAAAATTCCACCCGACTTCGGTACTGGTCACCGGTTTCGACATCATCTTCTTCTGGGTGGCCCGCATGATTATGATGGCACTGAAATTCACCGGTGAAGTTCCGTTCAAACAAGTTTATGTTCACGGATTGGTGCGCGACGGCGAAGGCCAGAAAATGTCCAAGTCGAAAGGCAATGTTCTGGACCCGATTGATCTGATCGACGGTATCGACCTGGAATCACTGGTCGGTAAGCGCACCTACGGCATGATGCAGCCTGAAAAAGCCGCTAAAATCGAAAAAGCGACCCGCAAACAATTTGCCGACGGCATTCCGGCTTACGGAACCGATGCTCTGCGCTTTACTTTCGCTTCCCTTGCCTCGACCGGCCGCGATATCCGATTCGATCTGAACCGCGCCGAAGGTTACCGAAACTTCTGTAACAAGCTGTGGAACGCAACCCGTTACGTCTTAATGAACACGGAAGGTTACGATACAGGGGTAGACGAGAGCGCCGCCATCGAGCTTTCCCTGGCCGACCGCTGGATCGTTTCCCGCTTGCAGGAGATGGAAGCAGAAGTTCAAAAACACCTGGACAGCTACCGCTTTGATCTGGCAGCCAACAGCTTGTACGAATTCACCTGGAACGAGTACTGTGACTGGTACCTGGAATTATGCAAACCGGTTCTGCAAAAAGACAGTTCGGAAGCCGCCAAACGCGGCACTCGCCGCACACTGGTTCGCGTCCTCGAAGCCTTGCTACGCCTGATGCACCCAATCATGCCGTTCATCACCGAGGAAGCCTGGCAGGCAGTTGCCCCTCTGGCAGGCAAAAACGGCGACACCATTATGTTGCAAGCCTATCCGCAAGCCGATTCGAGCAAAATCGATTCCAGCGCGATTGCAGAGCTTGAATGGGTAAAACAATTCATTGTCGGCGTTCGCAAAATTCGTTCGGAAATGGATATTGCGCCAAGCAAAGCCCTGCCGGTTCTGCTTGCCGGATTGAACGACCTTGACCGTCAATATCTGGAGAATAACCGACTTTACTTGAGTACGCTGGCCAAGCTGGAATCGATCGAAATTCTCAACGACGAAAATCAGGCTCCGGAATCGGCTGTTGCTCTGGTCGGGGAAATGAAAGTTCTGATACCGATGGCCGGTTTGATTGATAAAGAATCCGAGCTTGCACGCCTTGAAAAAGAGATCGGCAAGCTTCAAGATGAAATCAAACGCCTTAACGGCAAATTGAACAATGAAAACTTTGTAGCCAAGGCCCCAGCGGCTGTAGTCGAAACCGAGCGCAAAAAACTGGCTGACGGCCAGACAGCGCTTTCCAACCTCGAGGTCCAGTATGAGAAAATCCGTCAACTGTAAAGCTCGAATTAGTCCTTTTGCAGCCGCTCTAGGTCTGAGCCTATCTCTTATCTTTGCTCCGGCAGGCCAAGCGTCTGCCGCACAGGGTTACACCAATTACGTGACCGATTCGATTGATATTCCGGTTCGACGCGGTCCCGGCTATAAATACAAAATTTCTCAGATGCTGAAATCCGGTACGCCGGTCAAAATCCTGGAAGTCAACAAAGAGGGCTGGGCGCTGGTTGAATACAGCAAAAAAGGCAGCCATCAAGGCTGGATGCCTACCAGTGTGCTGCAAAATCAGCCGATTGCCAAGACTCAACTCCAAGAGCAAATCACCAAGACCAATCGTCTGGAAGAAAAACTGGGAGACCTGAACACCGAACTGAATACCCTCAAAGAACGCTTCACAACCACCAAAAGTGAACTTGAAAGCACGAAAAAAGAGAAATTCGAACTGGCCAAAGAGTTGAACCGCCTTAGAACACTATCCAGCAATGCCGTTGAACTGGATCAGCAAAATCAGGAAATGAAACTCCGCCTGAATGAGCTGGAAAATCACAACACCATTATGCGCGAACAGCTTGATCAGGCCAATGACACTGTTAAACGCCAATGGTTCCTGACCGGTGGCGGTGTTCTGCTGCTCGGCCTGCTACTCGGACGCTTCTTCCGCGTACCGACAAAACGCAAACGCTGGGGTGAGATTTAACAGATTTATCAAGTACCGTTAGACAAATAGGCAAGACAATAAAAAAGGAGCTTAATCGCTCCTTTTTTACAATGGCCAGCCTACTTGGCTCCGCTTGGCCTCTACTCTTACTGCTTTCTGCTTTTACTTTATCCCCATAATCGGCAATAACTTCTTAATCGGCACAAAGCCAGGCAACAGCTGTCCATCATCCAGAATAATATTCGGGGTGCCGTTAACCTGGAAGTAACGCGCTTTATCCATGTGGTCTTTGACCGGATTCGTGCAACTCTTCGGAACGACCTTACGATCATCCATCATAGTATCCATCGCTTTATTAGGATCATCCGCACACCAGATGGAAACCGCTTTTAAATAAGCACTGGAACCAACACCGGCACGTGGATAAGCAAGGTAACGCACGGTTACACCAGCATCATTCAAAGCCGCCACCTGATGATGGAATTTCACGCAATAAGGGCAGTCCACATCGGTAAAGACCGTCAGGAAACGTCCTTTCTCGCCTTTTTTGAGCCCTTTGGCAGGATAGACAATCATCGAACTTTCCGGGATCGCTGCCATTGCCAGTTTACGCAACCCATCCTGAGTTTTCTCGGTCAGGTTTGCCCGCGACTGCAAATCAATCAAGCCGCCATTAAACATATATTTTCCGTCTGCCGACAGATACACAATGGTCAGCCCCGCCTGCACCTCATAAATGTCCGGAATCACACTCGGTTTCACCACCAAGCCAGTGGTATCGGAAACCATTAATTTAAGCTGCTGCATAACCGCATCTGGAATTTTTTCCCGATCCGCTTGAGACAATTCGGCTTTTGTTACCGCATTTGCAGCCGCAGCAGTATCTGCTGTAGCCTTCTGATCGGCCATTGCCGGGGTGGACACCGCCAGAGTGACGGCGAATGCCTTGATTAAATCCTTCATCCTCGGAATCTCTTTTTATAACGAATTTGCAAAGAAGCTGAGACTATACCATGCCTGGTAGACGGATGAAAAGCCGACAACTTCGAACACAGAATGACGATTTGTTTTCATCCCCGGGGATGATGAGTTTGATGCAGTTGATGGAGGCGTTCTTTCGCCACATGCGTATAGATCTGCGTAGTGGAAAGATCACTGTGACCAAGCAGAAGCTGAACACTGCGCAGGTCGGCACCATGATTCAGCAAATGAGTGGCAAAAGCATGCCGCAGGCCGTGTGGAGACAAGTCGCCGCAAATATCCGCCTGCCTCGCAAGCTTCTTTACTCTATGCCATAAGGTTTGCCGTGTCATGCTCCGACCCTGTTGAGAAATAAACAGTGCCTCACCCCAGGCATGCTTCAGCAACACTGGACGAGCGTTTCGCATATAACGCTGCAGCCACTCGATCGCCACTTCACCCAAAGGTACGATGCGTTCCTTATTCCCTTTTCCGATAACCTGAACCAGACCGGCCGAGAGATTCAATTGCTCAAGCGGTAGTGCAACCACTTCAGAAACCCTCAACCCGGTTGCATACATCAATTCAAGGATGGCTCTGTCGCGCAAACCCAAAGGAGTGGAAATATCCGGCGCCCTTAACAGATCATCCACCTGCTGTTCGCTTAATACCGCCGGAATCGACTTGGTCAACTTCGGACCTTTTAGCAAAGCGGTCGGATCGGCAGTAAAGCTCTGATACTGTAAAGCCCATTGATAGAATTGCTTTAATGCCGAAAGCAGCCTCGCATTGCTACTCGCAGTGCGTGATTCCTGCATTTCAAGCATAAAACCTTTCAGATCTTCTCCCTGAACACCGGACAAGTCGTCAAGTGCATGTTCCGGCATCCACTCAAGCAATAGCTTCAAGTCACGCCTATAGGCCTGTACGGTATTTTGACTCAACCCCTGATTCAAAGTGAGGAATTGTAGAAAATCGTTGATAAGTTGCTGATCGCTCATAACGGATACTTAGATTTACCCTTTCCGTCTATCTTATTCGATTTAACTTTGCAAACGGGCATAAAAAAAACGCCTGCCGAACAGAGTTCAACAGGCGTTTCAGGAAAAAGTGTTCGCTGTTTAAACAACAGCGGAAAATTATACTTTTTCTTTGATACGTGCCGCTTTACCAGAAAGGTTACGCAGGTAGTAAAGCTTCGCGCGACGAACCGCACCACGACGCTTGACAGTAATGCTGTCAACCAGTGGGCTGTAAGTTTGGAAAGTACGCTCAACACCTACACCGTGAGAGATCTTGCGAACGATGAAGTTTGAGTTGATACCGCGGTTTTTCTTAGCGATAACAACACCTTCATACGCCTGAAGACGTTCGTTTTTACCTTCAACAACTTTAACTTGAACAACAACCGTATCACCGGCACCGAATGCTGGGATTTCTTTCGTCATTTGTTCTGCTTCAATCTTTTTAATGATATCGCTCATTTTAAGCTTCTCCATTGGTGGCTCACTGCGTTTAAGTTATGCATTTTATGAGCCGCAGAGGTTTTGCCTCTGTTAACTTTATCCAACATTTTCACGTCATAATCTAACGTCAGAGGTTGAATCCGAATTGTAGTCTCTCAACGAGAGGAGCGATTTAATCGCCTTGGTATCTGGCCATTAAATCCGGGCGTCGCTGCGCGGTACGCTGCAACTTTTGTTCGTGACGCCAAGCGTCGATTCTGGCGTGATTCCCACCCAACAGTACCTCTGGAACACGCATCCCCATGACCTCTTCAGGTCGGGTATAGTGCGGACAATCCAAAAGACCATCCGAAAAAGAGTCCTGTTCTGCAGATTGGTCGTGACCCAAAGCGCCCGGAAGCAACCTGATCACGGCATCCATCAGCATCATGGCCGGCAATTCGCCACCACTGACGATAAAATCGCCAATGCAAATTTCCTCATCCACCTCGGTTTCCAGCAAACGCTCATCGATGCCTTCATAACGCCCGCAAAGCAGGGTTAGAGAATCCATTTGCGCCAACTGTTCCGCCTTCTGTTGCGTCAGCGGAGCGCCTTGCGGTGAAAGATAAATCACATGAGGCTTGCTTTCCTGAGCTTGGCGAATTGCATCAATACTGTCTTTCAACGGCTGATACATCATCACCATGCCCGGGCCACCACCGTATGGGCGGTCATCCACCGTCTTATGACGGTCGTGAGTAAAGGTGCGCGGATTCCAAGTTTGAAAACGATAAAGCTCTTTCTGCAAAGCCCGACGGCTTACGCCGGATTCGGTCAATGCAGAGAACATCTCGGGGAAGAGCGTGATAACATCAAATCTCACCCTGCTTACTCGCTCTCTTCGGCTTGCCAATCCACCTTAACACGCTTATTGGCGATATCGACCTCAATAATGAATTCATCCAAAACATAGGGAATCAATTCTTGAGTCGCACCTTTCACACGCAAAACATCATGCGCACCTGTCTCGACCAGATCGGTTATTTTCCCAAGCACATCCCCTTGCAGGTTTTCCACTTGGCAACCGATCAGATCAATCCAGAAAAATTCGTTGTCATCGGACCGCAGTTGGCTACGGTCAATCGCAATTTCACAGCCCATAAATTCACGAGCAATGTCACGATCATCGATGATATCGAGTTTGGCCACCAGAGCTTTACCACCCTGCTGTCCTTTGAAGTCTTCCACTTTGACTTCAAGCCATTCACCCTTGCGTTTAATCCACCAAGGCGAATAGCTGAAAATATTTTCACGAGGTTCGGTATCGGAAAAAATTTTCACCCAACCGTGAACCCCGAAAACACCATTAATCTGGCCCACAATCAACTTTTCTGACATAAACAGAGTTCCTTGCCGGCCAAGAGGTGAAATTAAGCGCCTTTAAGAACGCTTTTAACGCGATCACTCATTTGAGCGCCTTGAGCAACCCAGTGATCAACACGCGCCTGATCAACACGTAGCTTCTCTTCTTGACCGCGCGCGATCGGGTTGTAGAAACCTAGTTGTTCAATGAAACGACCAGTCGTACTGAAACGCTGATCTGCAACTACTAGCTTGTAAAAAGGACGCTTTTTAGAACCACCACGGGCCAAACGAATAACTACCATAATAATTTTCCTATTGTTAATCAGACGATGAGAGGAACTCCCCTCAACTAATTCTTCTGTTTGCAATTCCCGGTAAAAACGTTACGCCTTTACCAAAGAGCGGGGATTATACTGAAAAAAATCGCTAAAAACAAGCCCGACATCAGCGAATGAATAATTTGAAAATTCAAACACTTAGTCGGGCTTAATAAATGGCTTGATACACCTTAAAAGGATCAAGCGATATGAGAGTTACACTGGCTTTAGATTTAGAGAAATGACCGTCGTCCGCGCTTTATCTCATTCCGGGAGGAAGGCCCCCTCCCATTCCCGGCGGTAATTTTCCGGCCAGACCGCGCATCATATTTTTCATGCCGCCTTTGGAAACTTTCTTCATCATCTTCTGCATCTGCGCAAACTGCTTCAACAGCTTATTAACATCCTGCACCGAGGTGCCAGATCCTGTGGCAATACGGCGTTTGCGCGATCCCTTGATAACCGCAGGAAAACGACGTTCTTGAGCCGTCATGGAATGAATAATCGCTTCCAGGCGCTTAAATTCTTTTTCTGCGACATTACCGTCGATCTGATTTTTCAACTGCCCCATACCGGGCAATTTACCCATCAGACCGCCGACACCGCCCATATTATTGATCTGTTGCAGCTGTTCCAGAAAATCTTCCAGATCAAATTCTCCGGTTTTCTGAATTTTCTGTGCAAACTTCTGAGCTTTTTTCTGATCAATTTTGGCTTCCGCCTCTTCGATCAGACTCAGAACATCGCCCATACCGAGAATACGACCGGCCATACGCTCCGGATGGAACGGCTCCAACGCATCGGTTTTCTCACCGGCACCAAGGAACTTAATCGGTTTACCGGTAATTTCTCGAATCGACAGAGCCGCACCGCCACGGGCATCACCGTCGGTTTTGGTCAAAACCACACCGGTCAGCGGCAGAGCATCATTAAAGGCCTTGGCGGTAATAGCTGCATCCTGACCAGTCATGGCATCGACAACAAACAGCGTTTCCGCCGGTTTGATATTGTCATGCAGGCGTTGAATTTCCTGCATCATATCGCTGTCGATATGCAGACGACCCGCGGTATCGACAATCAACACATCCATAAACTGTTTTCGCGCTTCGGCGTGTGCATTCCTGGCAATATCAACCGGATCCTGCTCGGCACTCGACGGGAAGAACTTTACTCCGACCTGTTCGGCAAGCGTTTCCAACTGTTTGATCGCTGCCGGACGATAGACGTCGGCGGAAACCACCATGACTTTTTTCTTTTCACGCTCGGTCAGCCATTTGGCCAGTTTACCGACCGAGGTGGTTTTACCCGCCCCCTGCAGACCAGCCATCATAATCACCGCCGGCGGTTCGACATTGAAATTCAGCGGCGCGGCTTCTTCCCCCATTACCTGGGTCAATTCTTCCTTAACGATCTTGATGAACGCCTGTCCGGGATTCAAACTGGTGGAAACTTCCTGACCGATGGCGCGATCGCGTACCTTATCGATAAAACCTTTTACTACCGTCAAGGCGACATCGGCTTCCAGTAAAGCACGACGCACATCTCGCAAAGCGTCTTTGATATTCGCTTCCGTCAGGCGTCCCTGACCTTTTAAAACTTTGAGGGTCTTATTTAAACGTTCCGACAAATTGTCAAACATACAGAAACTCCCTGGCCCTTTTTCATAATTAACTACCCAACCGAAGCGTCAGAATCGGAATCCACCTAGCGGAAAAAGACAATGAAAGCCATCTGAAATTCGCGCGATACGAATGCATCGACCTGCGGATTGCAGGCACCGAACCGCCGATCACCCGAGAGACGATTTCAATGCCGCTTTTTAGGGCATGATCTTCTAATCAAAAAACAATTCCGTTATTATAGCGGAAATTGATTTTTATTTTCAGACCCCTTTCCCACTTCTCTCCAGCCTTGAAACTTCGGCTGGTCATCTCGAAAATTGTGGTTGCGGGTTAAGCAAGGTCGTTCCGTAAGACTTTATTTAGAAAGGTATTTTCTGCATGTTAATCGGTGGAAGCAGCGCTTTGGTTGCCAGCTTGATCTATCTGTTTGCCAGTCTTCGACTGTGGAAAAAGATTCAGACCCATAATGCCCCGAAAGTACGCGGCAATACCTTTTATATCACTGCCGTTGCCGTCTTGCTGCACGCATTCTCCCTGCAGCATACTCTGCTCCAGGAACAGCACCTGATTTTCAACCTCGGCAATATGCTGTCCCTGATTCTGTTGCTATCCTCTACGATTCTGCTGTTTACCAATTTAAACAAACCAACTGAAACGCTAGGGATCTTCATCTTTCCCGTCGCAGCCTTAAGCACACTATTGCCGCAAATGCTGCAGGAACAGACACCCTTGCCGCTGGAACTGGGCAGTCACGTCCTGATTTCCATCAGCGCCTACAGTATTATGGGGCTGGCAACCGCCCAGGCGGTACTCTATTCCATTCAGGAAAAGCGCTTTAGAACCCGCAGATTATCTACTCTGATGCGTGCGCTGCCGCCGTTACAGGTCATGGAAAAAACCTTGATTCAGCTGGTTGTTATCGGCTTTGTTTTCTTAAGCTTCGCCCTTTTGAGCGGCGTGTTCTTCGTGGAGGATCTGTTTGCGCAGCACCTCATACACAAAACCTTTTTCGCCATACTTTCCTGGCTGCTTTACGCCCTGTTCCTGTTCGGTCACTTCCAATATGGCTGGCGCGGACAGAAAGCGGTTAAATACATCATCTGGGCCTATGTTCTGCTGGTTCTGAGTTACATCGGCACTCAAATCATTCTACTATCGATTTACGGCTGAAAAAACCGGCGTATTTTTACGGTTTTCAGCGCCTTTTTAAGGTTTTTTCAGCACTTGAAATCGGTATAATTAAGTTTCATTCACAATCGAACGAAACCACCTTGAACTCTCTAGACGTATCTGTCCTTTTCGGCATACTGGTGTTGCTGATTATTCTATCGGCCATTTTCTCCAGTTCGGAAACCAGCATGATGGCGCTAAACCGCTATCGACTGAAGCACAAAGTAAAATCCGGCCACAAAGGCGCCATCCTTGCCCAAAAATTACTCGAATCGCCGGATCGGCTACTCGGGGTAATTCTGCTCGGTAATAATTTCGTCAACATTTTCGCCTCCTCGATCGCCACCATCATTGCAATGAAACTGATCGGAGAAGCAGGTATCGCACTGGCCGCAGGTCTATTAACACTGGTTGTTCTGGTTTTTGCCGAAGTTGCCCCCAAAACACTGGCAGCACTTTATCCTGAAAAAATCGCTTACCCGGCCGCCTTTCTACTCACACCGTTGCTTAAAATTCTGTCTCCGATCGTCTGGCTGGTGAATTTTTTCGCCAACGGTTTTCTGCGACTGTTCCGAATCAAAGTTCATCACCATGATGACCAACACTCACTGACTCAGGAAGAACTGCAAACCCTGATCAACGAAGCAACCAGTCAACTGCCGGATCATTACCGTTCCATGTTGAGCAGCGTCCTGCAGCTGGAAAGTGTTACGGTCGAAGATGTGATGATTCCCAAACAGGACGTGTATGCGGTTGACATCGAACAGCCTTTCGAACACATTCTCAAGGCGATTCAAAAATCGCCTTATACTCGGGTTCCGATCTACCGCAACTCTTTGGACGACGACCTGATCGGGATTCTGAACCTGCGACGCGCCTTGCCGGTACTGATGCGCGATGACGTACGCCTGAAAGACATTATCAAATTGACACGTCCGGCCTATTACATACCGGAAACGACCTCCCTGAGCATTCAGCTGGGTAAATTCAACGAGAAGAAACGCCGAATGGCTCTGATCGTCGACGAATACGGGGATCTGCAGGGACTGCTGACCATGGAAGATTTACTGGAAGAAATCGTCGGCAAACTCTCAACCGACGCCAAGGCCAAACCGGTTGAGGAAACCGTTGCTTTGAACGATGACGGCAGCATGACCATCGACGCCTCGGAGTTTATTCGCGACCTCAACAAAGCCTACGAGCTGGATCTTCCGACCGATGGTCCCAAAACCCTTAACGGCCTCATTCAGGAGGAGCTTGAAAGCTTTCCGTCAGTCGGTACTTGCATCAAAGTCGACGATTATGTCCTGGAAGTAACCGAAACCACCGATAATGCTATCGAGACCGTGAAACTCACCGAGTATTTCGCGAGTAAACCAAGAGAAACACATGAGTAATCACCCCTTCCAAAACGACGAGGCCTGGACAAAATTAAAACAAGGCATTCGCACACTGGCACAACAGCAGATTTTGACGCGTTTTGAAGCCGTTAGCGCCGAAGAAAAACAAGACGGTTCCCTACTGACTGAAGCGGACACTCAAATGCAGCTTCATACCGAAAAGTTCCTTCAAGAACACTGGCCGCAATTTGCGTTTCTGGGAGAGGAGCAATCGCAGGAAGAACAGGAAACGGCGCTGCGCAGTCCGCAAGGCTGCTGGGTTCTTGACCCCGTCGATGGAACCAGCAATTTTGCCAGCGGCATTCCGGTCTATTCCGTTTCACTGGCACTGATGATCGATGGCGAGCCGGTCGCCGGACTTGTTTATGACCCGGATCGGGACGAAATGTTCGCCGCCCGTATTGCCCAAGGAGCGGAACTCAACGAGAAACCACTGACAGCCAAAACCGCCAAGCAGCAATTAAAACAGACCAGCGGCATTATTGACTTCAAACGATTAACCCCGGAACTGGCCTGCCGAATCATTCAAGAGAATCCCTATTCCTCACAACGCAGTTTCGGTTCGGTTGCTCTGGACTGGTGCTGGATCGCTGCCGGACGCGGACAAATCTATCTGCATGGCGCACAAAACATCTGGGATTACGCCGCCGGTTACCTGATTCTTCACGAAGCCGGTGGCGTCAGCGCTACGCTCGACCGCGAGCAGGTTCTGGTTGCCCAGGTCATAAAACGCTCGGCCGTCGCGGCCACCACACCGGAATTATTCAACCAGTGGCAGCAATACCTGCTGGGATAACACTACCCGATCAAGCCCGTTTAAAGCGGGAGATCGGCATCCTCCCGTCTTACCTCACTCCCCCCCTTATCTAAACCGGCAAACAGCCAAGCAAGCTTTCACTTAAAATCGTCTTTTCAGATAATTACATCCAACGTGAAACAATCCTGCTGTCATTCGGGTCGAATAGATGTTGTTACAAGCACCGGTGCATTCGATCGAAGGAGGTTTCATGTTGAATTGGTTGATTCACGTACAGCGCTGCTTTAACCAGACACTAGCGCATTTCGACTTTTTGGCGCCGCTGGCTTTGAGGCTCTATCTGTTCCCGGTTTTCTGGTTTGCCGGCACCAATAAATTGCAAGACTTCAGCGCCGTAGTCGAATGGTTCGGCAATTCCGACTGGGGGTTGGGATTACCGTTTCCGCTTTTGATGGCCTCTCTGGCGGTCTGCGCGGAAGTGATCGGTTCGGTTCTGCTTTTACTGGGTCTGGCGACACGCTGGGCAAGTATTCCGCTAATGATCACCATGCTTGTCGCCGCTCTGGGCGTACACCGGCAAAACGGCTGGCAGTCGATTCACGATCTGATGTCACCTTGGAGCAATGCTGCCGCGCCCGAGGCCATTGAGGCCTTGAACCTGTTGCAACAACAGCTGGAAAGCTACCCCGCCTATCAGACGCTTCAAGAACACGGTTCTCTCGTAGTTTTGAATAACGGAATAGAATGGGCCGTCACCTATTTCATCATGCTGCTGGCGTTACTGTTTCTGGGCGGCGGCCGTTATGTCAGCATCGACGATTGGATTCAGCGCAAGCTGTTCCAGAACGCAAAATATTAATAATCCCACACCAACTGGGCGCTGACGATATCCACCGAAGCTTTATAATCACCAATCAGATAATGGATGTCGTCGGTGGTATAGTCGACTTCATCCTCTTCGCCCATCAAGTGACTGTACGCCAGATCAAGTCGCATGGATTTGACAAAGCGGTATCCCATTCCAACCGATACCCAGCGCCGTTCGGAGTCCGGTGTTCTCGGGCTGCGATTCTCGGCCGAGGTCACTGGCGTGTGGTCAATCGCCACCCCGGTTCTCAAAGTCAGCTTAGGAGAGGCTTGATAGATTGCCCCAACGGAATAACGCCATGAATCCTTAAATTCCTGACGTGAATTCAACGCATCCTGTCCGGACTCGAAATGAATAATCAGTTCATCGTAATCGGTCCACTTGGTCCAGGTGGCGTCCGCCAGGAATGCCAACTTCGAACCAATCATCTGCTTAAGACTGAACATCGCGGTTGCCGGCAAACTCACATCGGAAGACACTCCGACCTTGCCATCCTCGACATGGACCATTGCATAAAGTGGGTCGGTAATGTTGCTGTATTTAATTTTCCCTTTGGCATTCTGCTCAACCTTGGAGCGATAGGACACTCCGATCGTTGTCGATTCGGTCGGCATCAGCATGAATCCCAGGTTATAGCCATAACCGATGCTGTCGGCGGAAATAACGGCATCGCCATCCGCTGCACCTCGGTTCAGTAACAGATTGTTATCCATTTTTTGCGACATCGTCAAATCGACATACTGAACATTCGCACCCGCACCAAATGCCAGCCACGGAGTCAAACGCGCCGCAACAGCCGGATTCAGATTGATGGTTTTGAGATTGGTTTCAATCGCCTGATAACGTCCGACCCAGTCGTCTTTATAAACCAGATGAGAACCGAAAGGCACATTAATTCCCAGTCCAAAATCAACCGGGCCGAGACGGGTTTTCCAATAGAAATTCGGCACCAGTGCCAAAGTGGCTCCATCATCCCCTTCGCCGCTGACCGGGCCGCCGTTGATCGGAAGGCTGATCGGCAAAGGGAGTGCCGAAGCACTATAGCTGCCGTTGTTATGAAAGGCTAACTGGGGCTTCACTGCATGCAAGGCACCGACAAGCTGGTCACCTTCAATCAAAGCCAAACCGGCCGGGTTAAACCACATGACACTGGCATCTTCCGCATTGGCTGCAGCGCCCGCATAAGAGACTCCCTGACCTCCTGCACTCTGTTCGATTAATGCGAACCCGGATGCAAAACTCCAAGATGCCGGTAATCCAAATCCCAGCCCAATTGCTAATTGTAACCCTCTTAATCGGCTCATGCTCAACCTGTCTCTCTATTAAATCGGCGCTATTTTATCAGCTCTGCCTAAAGCGGCAATTGAATAGATCGCAGGGTCAATAAACAAAATCAATGGGTTACTGTCAGTCAGCTAAGAAAAAATCTGCGCATTCGCAGCCGTTTCACGAGAAAGTCAGATCGCATCCAACGCTTGCTGTAAGGTTTTTACACCGATAATCTGCATATCGGGAATACCGCCTTTGGGAACATTGCTAGCGGGAACGATGGCTTTTTTGAAACCGTGTTTGGCAGCTTCAAACAAACGTTCCTGCCCGCTGGGAACAGGACGAATCTCACCGGACAACCCCACTTCTCCAAAAACGATCATGTCTTCTGCCAGCGCACGGTTGCGCATCGAAGAAAGAATGGCGCACAACAAAGCCAGGTCGGCACTGGTTTCCGAGACCTTCACCCCCGCCGACAATATTGACATACACGTCCTGATCGGCAGCCTGAATTCCGCCGTGGCGATGCATGACCGCCAGCAACATGGCCAAACGGTTTTGCTCCAACCCGACAGTGACGCGTTTCGGCGCACCGTAGGGCGATTCGTCCACCAGCGCCTGCAATTCGACCAACAGCGGCCGCGAACCTTCCCAGATCACCATCACAACCGACCCGGGAGCAATCTCGTCCCCTCGCGACAGAAAAATCGCCGACGGATTCTTGATCTGCTTCATTCCCTTATCGGTCATGGCGAAAACACCCAGTTCATTTACCGCCCCGAAACGGTTTTTGATCGCACGTAGCGTTCTAAACCGGCTATCCGACTGTCCTTCCAGAAAAATGACGGTATCCACAATGTGTTCCAGAACTCGCGGGCCGGCAACTTCACCGGACTTGGTAACGTGACCGACCAGAAAAATTGCCACCTGATTCTGCTTGGCATAGCGCGTCAGATAAGCAGCCGTTTCCCGCACCTGCGACACCCCGCCGGCAGCACTGGCAACATCAGCCAGCTGCATCGTCTGAATCGAGTCAACCACCATCACTTTAGGAGTTTCCTTCTGCGCGGCAAGGGTAATTGCCTCAACATCGGTTTCAGTCAAAAGCCTCAAATTATCCGTCGGTAATTGCATGCGCTGGGCACGCAGTGCAACCTGCTGTAAGGATTCTTCGCCGGTGACGTACAGCACCGCACTCCGCTGACTCAATTCACACATCACCTGTAACAGAATCGAAGATTTTCCAACCCCCGGATCACCGCCGATCAAAACCACGGAACCCGGCACAATACCGCCACCCAACACCCGATCCAACTCGGACATCCCCGAAGAAATCCTCGGAACTTCTGCCAGATCGACTTCGGCAATTGAATGCACTTTCTGCGCACTGCTGCCGGCATAACCTCCGCTTTTGGAAGAACTGCGCGCCTTGCTGCTGCCGAGCGAAAATTCCTTGAGCGTGTTCCACGCTTTGCAAGCCTGACACTGTCCCTGCCATTGCGAATGCTCGGCGCCGCATTCACTGCATACATAGGCTAGTTTCGCTTTTGCCATATTTGTCCTTTACCCCGCGTTTATTCGCGCTCTATTCTAGAAGATTGACGAACACTTGGATAGAGTTCCTCCAAAGGAAAAGAGTGACCGCTGGGCTGCATCAGGCGGACATGCGAACGGTTCAGCTGCCGAGGTTCGGCAACACCGCAAGAATGCGCAATCGAAGCGACCTCATGCACCAGATTGTCGTGATAATGCGCAACGCGGCGGCATTTTTCTTTTGGCACCAATCCTCTCTGCAAATGTTTATTGTGCGTCGTCACACCGGTCGGACAGGTATCCTGATGACACTGCATAGCCTGAATACAACCGAGCGAAAACATGAACCCGCGTGCCGAATGAATAAAATCGGCCCCCATTGCCAAGGCCCAGGCGACCATGGTCGGATTAATCAGTTTTCCGGAAGCAATCACCTTAACTTGCGGCCGCAACTGGTACAGATCCAGGGTATCGATTACAACCGGCAATGCTTCGCTCAACGGCAGACCAACATCATCCAGCAAAGCAACCGGCGCCGATCCGGTTCCACCCTCTCCCCCGTCGATGCTAATAAAGTCCGGTGCGCTATCCCGACCGCGCTGCAGAATCGCCTGGCAAAAATCATCAACCCACTGCGGATTGCCCATCGCAAACTTTATCCCGACCGGCTTGCCGGAAATCTGCCGAACCCGTTCGATCATATCCAGCAACTCGTCGTTGTCGGAAACATCAGTATGACGATTAGGGCTGATCGAATCTTCGCCCTGAGAAATACCGCGAATTTCCGCAATCTCGGTCGTAACTTTTTTCGCAGGAAGGATTCCCCCCTTCCCGGGTTTTGCGCCCTGACTGAGCTTTATCTCGAACATCTTGACCTGATCCAGCGCCGCCGCCTGAAGAATTTTTTCATTACTCAGGTCTCCATTCTTATCACGAAACCCGTATTTCGCCGTGCCGATCTGCGCCACCAGATCCGCTCCGCCTTCCAGATGATATGGCGAAATTCCCCCCTCTCCGGTATTCATCCAGCACCCGGCAAGTTTCGCTCCCTGACTCAAAGCCAATACCGCTGGCCTGGACAAGGCGCCATAGCTCATCCCGGAAATATTGAAAAACGAACAGGCACGATACGGGTGTTTACAGTTTTCACCGATCATTAAAGGCGGCGCCGTCACAGCGTCCTTTTCCAGCATCGGATAGGGACAGTGAGTAAACAGAATTTTGCCCGGAGCGCTGATATTACTGGTCGAGCCAAAACTCTGTACGGTCGGAATATTTTTCGCCGCTCGGTAAACCCAGCTGCGCTGGGCTCGGTTGAACGGTTGCTCTTCCCGGTCGGCGGCATACAGATACTGGCGGAAAAACTTACCGAGGAATTCCATCAAATTCCGGAAACGCCCGATCACAGGGTAATTTCGCCAGATCGCATGTTCGGTCTGGAAACGATCCCATAAATACAGCAGAAACAGGATCGCCAACGCGCTGCCGCCGATCAAAATAAAGATCAACGACATCCAATGCAAAACATTTCCGATCCAATCCATCGAGTCGGTCATCGCACGCCTCCTACTCTTGCGGCCAGAAGTTAAACGTTTCTAGCATGCCATGTTTGCAAGTAATAAAAAAGCCCGCAATTGCGGGCTTTTATGAAAACGGAAAGCTTTAAACACCTCTTTCCGTCGAAATCATTAATGCTTAACGTCGCGCCAATACTCTTTCTTCAGCAGATAGGTCAGC
Organism: Thiomicrorhabdus sp.; assembly: GCF_963677875.1. NCBI lineage: Bacteria > Pseudomonadati > Pseudomonadota > Gammaproteobacteria > Thiotrichales > Piscirickettsiaceae > Thiomicrorhabdus > Thiomicrorhabdus sp. Next base: position 110,428 of record NZ_OY782564.1, read on the forward strand.
AACAGCATGATCAACAGGAAGAGCATGACTTTCCACCCTAGATCCAAACGATCCAGCTTGGCAGGTTCACCAACGTATTCCAAGAAATTGGACAAGTCGCGAACCGCCTGATCATAATCTTCCGGTGTCGCATGACGTTGAATACCTTCCAGAACATTCGGCATCGAAGTGCCGGCCAGCAGATGGTTGTCCCAAGCACCTTTCTCATTCTGATAATAGCCTTTCAGGAAGGTAAAGATGTAATCAGTTCCTTTCAAACGCGCCATCAAAGACAAATCCGGCGGTTCCGTTCCCAGAACCTGCATGGCAACACCTGGAAGCATACGGGTTTCAACATTGTCGACAACCTTATTCAAGCCATGCGCCATTCTCTCGACAACTTCGTCATCATTCCAGCCGATATCGCGGGCAATACGGTTGTAACGCATATATTTGGCTGAGTGGCAGGCCATGCAGTAATTCGAGAACAGAACCGCTCCCCTCTGCAAAGAGTCCTGATCACGCAGGTTGTTATTTGCCGCGTCCAGCTCGACTCCATGCCCACCGGCCGCTTGTACATTCCCGGCAACCAGCAGGAAAGCAACATTTAGAATCCATAGGAATTTTTTCATCTAGCTCACCCTCTCCGGTACCGGCTTGGTCTTTTCATTCACCGACGTAAACGGCAAAATCAAGAAGAACATAAAATACAAAGCGGTAAAAATCTGCGCCAGCTTAGTCAGCTCAGGCGTCGCCGGCTGAGTTCCCAGATAACCGAGAATAATAAAACTGATAATAAAGACCGTAAGCAGAATTTTGAACGATGCGCCTCGATAACGAATCGATTTCACTTTGCAGCGATCCAGCCATGGCATGGCGAACAAGAACATGATCGCCGCCCCCATCGCAACCACCCCGAGGAATTTATCCGGCACGGCACGCAGAATGGCATAGAACGGAGTGAAATACCAGACAGGTGCAATATGCTCCGGCGTCTTCAAAGGGTTAGCCGGTTCGAAGTTCGGCGGTTCGATAAAGAAACCGCCGCCTTCCGGCCAGTAGAAAACAATAAATGCAAACGGAATCGCAAAGAATACCGCCCCCATCGAATCCTTGACCGAATAATAGGGGTGGAACGGAATACCATCGATCGGCAGACCTTGAGCGTTTTTGTATTTTTTAATCTCAACACCGTCCGGGTTATTGGAACCGACCTTGTGCAGCGCAACAATATGCATAAACACCAGAATCAGCAGAACCAGAGGCAGAGCAATAACATGCAGGGCAAAGAAACGGTTCAGAGTTGCGTCGGAAATAATAAAGTCACCACGCACCCACAACGCCAGATCAGGGCCGACAAACGGAATCGCGCCGAATAAGGAAATAATTACCTGAGCGCCCCAATAAGACATCTGCCCCCAAGGCAACAGATAACCCATGAAGGCTTCCGCCATCAGCACCAGGAACAACAGCATCCCGATAATCCATACCAGCTCGCGAGGTTGTTTATAAGAGCCATACAGAAGGCCGCGCGTCATATGCAGATAGATCACGATGAAGAAGGCTGAAGCACCGGTCGAATGCATATAGCGGATCAACCAGCCCCATTCGACATCACGCATAATATATTCAACGGAATTAAACGCTTCAGCAGCACTTGGCTTATAACTCATGGTCAGCCAGATCCCGGTAACAAACTGATTTACCAGAACCAACAGAGCCAGAGAGCCGAAAAAATACCAGAAGTTAAAGTTTTTCGGCGCGTAATATTCGCCAACATGTTCGTTCCAGGTACTGATCAGCGGATAACGCGCATCCAACCAGCCTAAAACCGAACCCGGCGCCTTATTTTGTTCTGACTTTAGATCGGACATCAGGCCATCCCTCCTTCTTTAGGATCTTCACCGATGCGGATCTCCTGCTCGCTGACAAAATGATACGGCGGAATTTCCAGATTAGTCGGGGCCGGAACCGACTGAAAAACCCGGCCTGCCAAATCAAAACGGGAACCATGGCACGGGCAGAAGAATCCGCCTTGCCAATCAGCACCAACATCCGGAGAACCGATTGCCGGGCGATACAATGGGGCACAGCCCAGATGCGTACACACTCCGACTACAACCAGATATTCATCTTTGACCGCCCGCAGTTCGTTTTTACAGTAATCCGGTTGAATGGACACATCCGACTTCGGATCGCGAAGCTGTTCGTCCAGCGTCGGCAAAGTATTCAGCATCTCAGGGGTACGGCGTACAATCCACACCGGCTTGCCGCGCCACGCGACTGTCAGCATCTGTCCAGGCTGCATTTGACTGATATCGGCGTTCACAGGGGCTCCGGCCGCTTTGGCCTTTTCACTCGGCTGCCAAGAACTGACAAACGGCACCGCCAAGAAGGTCGCTCCGGCCGCACCGACGACTCCTGTTGCTCCTGTCAGGATCTTTCGGCGCTGAAGATTAACTTCAGTCTTATTCTCTTGTTCTATCGACATAGCGTCTTCCTAGGTTATACACAAGCAAATTGCCACTTATTCTACATAAGCGTTTACTAAACTCAAATCAGTATCTCTTTATATCGTCATTAAATTAATTTTATCTATAAAACAATATCAAAAAAATATATATTAGAGTTTCAAAATTTTCCGGCGTCTAAACCGGGTTGGAAATATCGACAAACTGGCACTCGACATCAAAATATTTGCTGACATGCTCACCGAGACTTTTCACACCCAGACGTTCGGTCGCATGGTGACCGGCAGCAAGATAATGAATACCGCATTCTGCTGCCAGATGTGTCGTCTGCTCGGAAACTTCGCCACTGATATAAACATCCGCGCCCCACTCAACCGCTTGATCGATATAGTTCTGGGCCCCGCCGCTGCACCAGGCGATTTTTTGCACCATGTCCGGGCCGCCGGGAAGATGCAGCGCTTCCCGTTGCAAGCTCTCGTTGACACCTTCGATAAACCGTTCAACCGGCATTTCTTCGTGCAACTCGCCTAAACGCACCAAACCGCTCATTTCAGGGGTAATGTCCTGTAACTGCCAAAGTTTTCCCAATTGAGCATTATTACCGTATACATCATGCCCGTCTAACGGCAGATGATAAGCGATTAAATTGATATCATGCTCCAACAGCGCCTTTATACGCTTCTGTTTAAAACCGACAATCCCGGCTGGTTCGCTTTTCCAGAAATATCCGTGATGAACCAGAATCGCATCTGCGTCAAGCTCAATTGCCGCCTCAATCAGGGCCTGCGAAGCAGTAACTCCGGTAACCATTTTGCGAATCTCGGTCTTGCCCTCAACCTGCAAACCGTTCGGAGCATAATCTTTATAGCGTCCGACGTCCAAAAGCTCATCAAGATAAGCCACTAAATCTTTCGTTAAAACCATAACGACTCCGTTTAAAAAAAAACCACCGTTTCTTTGCAGAAGCGATGGCTTTCGTTTTCACTGTAAATTCCGCGTAAATCGCGAAACCTGCCGCGACTATTTTTTCACGCGGTAACGTGCCGATGCGGCATGCGCCTGAAGACCTTCGCCATCGGCAAGAATTCCGGCAACACGTCCCAACGTATCCGCACCATCTTCGGAAACCATAATCAGGCTTGAGCGTTTCTGGAAATCGTAAACCCCCAGAGGCGATGAGAAACGCGCGGTACGCGACGTCGGTAATACGTGGTTAGGACCGGCGCAGTAATCACCCAGAGCTTCCGCAGTGTACCGACCCATAAAGATCGCACCGGCATGACGGATCTTCGGCAAAAGCGCTTTCGGATCGTCAATCGACAATTCCAAATGCTCAGGCGCAATGATATTGATCATTTCAATCGCCTGCTCTTCATTATCCACCACAATGATCGCGCCGCGATCATCCAATGCTTTTTGAATGATTTCCTTGCGAGGCATGGTCGGTAGCAACTTGTTCATGCTGTCGTAAACTCTGGCGGCGAAATCCGCATCCTGCGTAACCAGAATCGCCTGTGCATCTTCATCATGCTCTGCTTGCGAGAAAAGGTCGACGGCAATCCAATCCGGATCGGTTTTCCCGTCACAATACACCAAAATCTCGGAAGGACCGGCAATCATATCGATACCGACGGTACCGAATACCAAACGCTTGGCTGTGGCAACAAAGATATTACCCGGCCCGACAATCTTATCCACCGCTGGAACCGTTTCAGTACCGTATGCCAGAGCCGCTACCGCCTGCGCACCACCCAGAGTGAATACCGCGTCCACTTCACAGATTGCTGCGGCAGCCAAAACCATCTCATTGACTTCACCATCCGGTGTCGGCACAACCATGATCAGCCTCTCAACACCGGCAACCTTCGCAGGAATCGCATTCATAATCACCGACGAAGGATAAGCCGCTTTACCGCCCGGAACGTACAAACCGACTGAATCCAGCGGCGTAACCTGCTGCCCCAGCATGGTGCCGTCCGCTTCCTCGTAAGTCCACGACTCCTGAACCTGACGCTCATGGTAAGCCCGGACGCGTTGCGCGGAAACTTCCAACGACTCGCGCTGATCAGCCGGGATGTTTTGCAATGCCTGCTGCAGACGCTCTTTGGAAATTTCCAGCTCGGCACCGGAATTCAATGACATACGATCAAACTTGGCGGTGTATTCCAATAGTGCCGCATCGCCTTCCTTACGAACGCGAGCACAAACTTCGTTGACAATATCGTTGACCGATTGGTTCGATACCGTTTCCCACGCCAATAGTTGATCCAACTCTTCTCTAAAACCTGCTTCGTTGGCAGATAAACGTCGAATATTTAACATCTTAACTCTCTATCACTGATTTAAACTGTTTGACGATGTGATCGATTTGCTTGAATTTGGTTTTATAAGCATGCTGATTCACAATCAAACGCGAACTGATGTCCGCAATATGCTCCAAAGGTACCAAACCATTCGCCCGCAAGGTGTTCCCCGTATCGACCAGATCCACAATGCGATCCGCCAAATCGATCAAAGGCGCAATCTCCATGGAACCGTATAGCTTGATCAGGTCGACCTGTTCGCCCTTCTGTGCATAGTAAGCCTGTGCCGACTTTAAATACTTGGTCGCGATTTTCAAACGATGCCCGTGCGGCTTTTCCTGTTCAGGCCCTGCGACCATCAATTTACACTGAGCAATTTTCAAATCCAGCAGTTCATAAATATTGTCACTCGGCGCTTCCATCAAGACATCCTTACCTGCCACACCGATATCGGCCGCACCATGCGCCACATAGGTCGGCGCATCAGTAGCACGGACAATCAGCAGGCGCACATTTTCCTGATTGGTCGGCAAAATCAGTTTCCGGCTCTTGGACGGATCCTCAAGCGGTTCGATTCCGGCGGCTTCCAGCAGAGGCAAGGTATCTTTGTAGATTCGACCCTTGGATAAGGCAATCGTTAGTTGTTCACTCATAATCAAAATCTTTCGTTAAATTCAGCTAGTCCGTTTCAGTCGTTCGAGCGGTAGATGTGCGCCCCGATCTTATGAAATTTTTCTTCGATCAACTCATAACCACGGTCAATGTGATACACACGATTAATGACGGTTTTGCCTTCGGCAATCAAGCCTGCCAGAATCAAACTGGCCGAGGCTCGCAAATCCGTGGCCATGACCGGAGCGCCCTTCAGCTGGTCCACACCATTGATATAGGCCGTATTGCCCTCAACGCGAATATCCGCCCCCATGCGCACCAATTCGGAAACGTGCATGAAACGGTTTTCAAAAATCGTCTCGACAACCTTTGATTCTCCATCGGCCACCGCATTCATCACCAGAAACTGCGCCTGCATATCTGTCGGAAAGGCCGGATATGGATCCGTTTCGATATCCACCGGCTTCAATCGACGACCACGCATATCCAGTGTAATGGTATCCGCCGTGCATTCAATCTCCGCACCGGCTTCCTTGAATTTATCCAAAACCGCCGTCAAATGCTCCGGAGTTACCGACGTCACGGTTAAGCGGCTTTTCGTCAGCGCTGCCGCAGCCAGATAGGTTCCGGCTTCGATTCGATCGGGAATGACGCTGTATTCCACACCGTGTAAAGCTTCAACTCCCACTACGGTTAAAGTCTCCGTTCCGATACCGGAAATATTTGCGCCCATTTTTACCAGAAAACGCGCCAGATCGGTCACTTCCGGTTCACGTGCCGCATTGCGCAGAATCGTCGTCCCTTCAGCCAGCACTGCCGCCATCAGCAGATTCTCGGTTCCGGTCACGGTTACCGGTTCCATATCGATTTCCGCCCCCTTAAGGCGACCGTCGACGGTCGCGATGATATAGCCTTGATCCATATCGATCCGGGCGCCCATTTTCTGCATACCTTCGATATGGATATTCACCGGTCTCGACCCGATGGCACATCCGCCTGGCAGAGAAACCTTGGCTTCGCCGAAACGCCCAAGTAACGGCCCCAATGCGAGGATCGACGCACGCATCGTCTTGACCAATTCATAAGGCGCTTCTTTACTTCGCACATCCGAAGCATCGATTTCAATTTGAAGATTCTCGTCAAATTGAACTTCGACCCCCATCGAAGCCAACAACTGAATCGATGTCGTGACATCCATCAAATGCGGTACATTTGATAAACGTACCGGTGTTTCGGCCAGCAGGCATCCCATTAAAATCGGCAGGGCAGCATTTTTCGCTCCGGAGATATCCACCTTTCCGGAAAGCTCCCCCTGACTATCAATAACTAATCTGTCCATCTCTATGCTTTATTTTTATCGCCGGAATGCCCGAGAGGCTCCGCCTCTTTTATTATTCAACCCTGGTCTTGATTGAAAGTGCGTGAAGTTCGCCGCTGGCAAACTGCTCTTTAAAAATATCGTTGACCATACGATGTCTTTGAATCGGGGACTTGCCGGCAAAAGCGGCGCTGGTGACCACAACGGAGAAATTACAGTTTTCGCCGCTGGTTTCCACTTGGGAATCCGGAATTTCTTTTTGAATCATCTCTCTAATGCTGTTCGGAGACATGATCGCCACTCCTGTTAAAAAATTATCCGCGTATTTTAACGCCTTTATTCAATAAAATCAGATTTATCGCCGAGAGCCCGAACAAGAAAGCCGCTGTTACGCCTAAACTGAGATAAATCGGCACATCCGATTGCTGAAAAAATCCATAACGGAAACCGTCTACCATATAAAAGAACGGATTGAAGTGCGATGCCCCCTGCCAGAATTCAGGCAGAGCGTGAATCGAATAAAAGACTCCGCTTAAAAAAGTCAGCGGCATAATGATGAAATTCTGAAACGCCGCCAGATGGTCGTATTTGTCGGAAAGAATCCCGGCAAGCATTCCCAAGCCCCCCATCATCGCAGCGCTTAGAACCGCAAACAACAGAATCCATCCGGGAGACTGCCAGGTCAGATCGAAGCCGACGATTCCGACAATCAGAATTCCCAGACCGACCATCACACCTCTCAATACCGAAGCCGCAATAAAGGCGACATAAAATTCAAAAGCCGAGATCGGACTGAGCAGAACAAATGTCAGATTACCGTGCATTTTGGATTGAATGAGACTGGAAGAGGTATTCGCGAAGGCATTTTGCAATATAGCCATCATCACCAAACCGGGAATCAGAAACTGACTGTAATCCAAGCCGCTGAAAACCTCAATACGGGTATCGATGACCTGACCAAAGACCAGCAGATAAAGTAAGGTCGAAACAATCGGCGCAAACAACGTCTGCACCGCAACAGAATAGAAACGGCGAACTTCTTTGACAAACAGCGCCCAGGTTCCTGCAAAATTCATAGCGGTTCACCCTCAGCGGTTAAATCCAAAAAGACCTCTTCCAAAGTCGCATCCCGACTACTGATATCAACAACTTCCAAACCGCTGGCATGCAGCCACCCCAGCATCTGGCTCATCGAAGTCTCTTTTTCGACCTTAAACGTCAGACCTGCCGCATCCCGATCCACCAATCTATGCAACAACATTTCCGGCAGCTCCGTTGTCTGCTGGCTGCAACGAACCTTCAAATACCGAAACGGGTGCTTAGAGAGTAATGCCTCGGTCGAATCCAAAGCCCGCAAAGCCCCTTTTTGAATAATCGCAACCCGGTCACACAGCGCTTCCGCCTCTTCCAGATAATGCGTGGTAAGAATGATGGTATGCCCCTGCTGATGAAGCTCTTTGGTAAAATCCCATAAAGTCCGGCGCAAATCGACATCCACTCCGGCGGTCGGCTCATCAAGCACAATCACCTGCGGACGATGCACCAATGCCATGGCAATCAACACCCGGCGCTTCATGCCGCCGGACAACTGATTGGTGTTGGCATTTGCCTTATCTGCAAGCGCCAGACGCTCCAGTAATTCATCAATCCAGCGTGCCTGCTGGGCGCCTTTCAGACCGAAATAACCGGACTGCAACTGCAATAACTCCCGAATGGAGAAAAACGGATCGGAAATCAATTCCTGAGGAACCAGTCCCAGAGCGCGGCGGGTCTTGCGGAATTCGCTTTGCACATCCGCCCCCATCACCTCAATGGTTCCTGATGTCGGTACAACCAAGCCGGACATTGAATTTATCAGAGTCGACTTTCCCGCACCATTCGGCCCAAGCAACCCGAAAAAAGCGCCCTGCTCGACATCGAAAGAGATCCCTTTGAGCGCCTGCACATCCTTGTAATCTTTGCGAACATCTTTAAAGCTGACCGCAACTCCCGAGTTTTCCATGTATTATTCCTGCAATGCCAAAGACAGTACATCATCCAGATCGTACAGCCCAACCAGTGTTGCCAGCTGCTCGGGAAAGGCTTGCATCTGCAGCGGCTGCGCCACACCGGCGCGCCAGACAAGCAATAACGCCAAAACTGCGCTATCGGCGCGCACCACCTTGGAAAAATCGACGGTTTCCACCGTCATGTCCCGCCACCCTTTATTTGCTTTCAACAAAGCAGGCAAAGTCTTCAAAGTTACCTCTTCCGGCATAATGACGGTTTTCGACTGCGGCATCCATTCTATCTGCATTGATCTGTTTCTCTATTCACTTACCGTTCAAGCTGCGGAATTCAGAAAGCTCTGATTTTTTTCTTTCATATCGTCGATCACCGCTTGAAGCCCTCGGCGACTGATATCCGCAATATAGACTTTGCGGTAGTTCAACAACATGCTGATGCCTTCAACCGTAACATCGTAGATCATCCACTTAGCCGATTTTTTATCCAGATAGGCGCGATAAACGACATCCGAGCTGTTGCCGTCAGCCTGAAGCACATTGGACGACACCGTCACACGTCCCGGTTTCTCTTCGGTCATTCCGGTAACTTTCACCGAAGAGATATTCAGTTTCAGTAAACTCTGCGAATAAGAACGAATCAAAGTTGTCGTAAATTCGTCACTGAACGCTTTTTTCTGCTCATCGGTGGCGCTGCGCCAATATTTCCCCATCGCATAACGCGCCATTTTTTCGGTATCGACATACGGCAATACATTCTGCTGGGCAAATTCGCGAACCATTTTCGGACTTTTTTCCAACTCTGCACGCTGCGCGTTCAGCTTATCGACCAGCATAGTCGACAAAGCCGAAATCATTACTTGCGGATCTTTCTGCTCAACCGGTTCGGCACGAACGGAAAAGCTGAACGCCGTCAACGCTAGAAACAACCAAGTAAACCCTCTGCTTGTCATAGATAAATTCATCACTTATCTCCACCTTCACTAAATTTCACCAAGAATTGTCCAATCAACTCCTCAAGTACCAGAGCAGACTGAGTCAGCTCGATTTCCGAACCATTCTCCAACACCTCTTCTTCACCGCCCGGCTCCAGCCCGATATACTGATCCCCCAACAGTCCAGAGGTCAAAATCGAAGCCGATGTGTCGCTCGGCAGATCGTTAAAATCCGAATAGACACTCATATCGACTTTGGCCCGAAATGTTTTTTTATCCACACTGATCGCATCAATTCGACCGATCACCACACCGCTCAATTTCACCGGCGCGCGTACTTTCAAGCCTCCGATATTATCGAACTGCGCACTGATCTGATAACTCGGGCGTTCTTTTAACGCACTGAAATTGCTGACTTGAAAGGCAATCATCAACAGAGCGATTAAGCTGATTAAAACAAAAACGCCAACCCAGATTTCTATTCGTGCTTGTTGCTTCATTTTTTAAACCCTAAATTAAATTCTTTATCCGTTACCGCAAATCTTATCTTGCAAGCTTTAATCGAACATTAAAGCGGTTAATACGAAATCCAACCCCAAAACGCCAAGGGAGGAATGAACAACGGTGCGCGTGGTCGCGTTGCTGACACCTTCCGATGTCGGAATGGCATCATTCCCCTGGAAAAGAGCAATCACAGCAATCAGCACGGCAAAAGCAACCGACTTGATAATGCCATTCATGACATCTTCGTTCCAATCGACGTGGCTGTGCATCTGCGACCAGAAAGAACCATCGTCGACGCCTAACCAGCCGACTGCGACCATATAACCGCCCAAAATCCCCAAAGCAGTAAAGAGCAATGTCAGCAGCGGCAAAGCGATAATCGCCGACAACAGGCGGGGAGCATAAATAAATTTCAGCGGATCAATCGCCATCATTTCCAGAGCCGAAACCTGTTCGGTCGAACGCATTAGACCGATCTCTGCCGTCAGCGCAGAACCGGCACGCCCGGCAAATAACAATGCTGCCACCACAGGCCCTAATTCACGCAATAGAGACAAAGCGGTCATGGTTCCGACCGCCTCTTCGGAATTAAAATCCACCAGAACGTTATATGCCTGAAGACTGAGAACCATACCAACAAACAGGCCGGCCGTCAGAATGATCGGCAAAGACAGTACACCCGCCACATAAACCTGCTTAACCAACAGATCAAAACGCAAAACGGCAAATGGCAAAGCCGGAATCAATGACAACAAAAACAGTGCGCCGCGTCCAAAACTGGCGATCACTCCCAAAGTGTTTTTACCGACGGATTGAATAAAAGCTAGCGACTTACTGATCATTTTCTACGCCCTTTTGCAGTCAACCTTTGGCGAACATCCTCGACATAGGGTTCAGCCGGATAGTGAAACGGAACCGGCCCGTCCGGCAAACCATGCACAAACTGATGAACATAACCGCTACTTTCCTGCACAATCTCTTCTTTTGCCCCCTGCGCCACAATTCGACCTTCGGAAATTACACAGACATTATCGGCAATCGACAGTACCTCGTCGACATCGTGCGAAACCACCACACTGGTTACGCCAAGGCTATCGTTCAGCTTGCGGATCAGCGAAACCAACACGCCCATGGTGATCGGATCCTGGCCGACGAAAGGCTCATCATAAAAAAATCATTTCGGGATCAAGAGCAATGGCACGAGCCAAGGCGACGCGTCGCGACATCCCACCAGACAATTCCGCAGGCATCAGATCGCGAGCGCCTCTTAAACCGACCGCCTGCAATTTCATCAGCACCAGCGGATCGATCAGATTCTCGGGCAACCGGGTGTGTTCGCGTAACGGAAAAGCGACGTTATCGAAGACATTCAAGTCGGTCAACAAAGCCCCGCTCTGAAACAGCATCCCCATTTTTCGGCGCAGACGATATAAATCACTGCGGGAAAGACGGTGAACATTCTGCCCTTCCACATAAACTTCGCCGCGATCCGGCTTTAATTGCCCGGCAATCAATTTCAACAGGGTGGTTTTTCCGGTACCGCTCGGCCCCATAATCGCCGTCACCTTGCCTTTCGGGATCGACAGAGTAACGCCATCGAAAATCTTGCGTTCTCCTCGGGAAAAACTCAGGTCTTTTATTTCTATCAAGTTTTCACTATTCATACTCTTTCCCAGTCGGCCACCATTCTGCATAAACGGCCTTCCAACCTCATCCGGCCGGGAAAGTTTCACCTTTCAACCGACCCTACGCTCAAGCCTTAATAGCCAAGCAATTCCGCCATCAGTTTCAACTGTCGCAAACTGTCGATCTCAATACCTTCCACATCCACAAAAAACACCGTATCGGTCTGCCCGTCCGGCAAGCTGTCGACAAAACTTCTTAAAAGCGCCGTTCTCTCTCCGGCAGAAGCTGGCAAACCGTCAACATATCCCAGTGGCCGGCCGGAAACGGTGACGCCATTATACTGCCATTGCCAGCCAGGCAAAGCGCTTTGTTCCGAGACCAGAGTCACCGGCAAGCCGGCAAGCCGCCCCTCCTGCACTCCGTGTTGTTTTTGCAGAGTCCCTCCACGCAGCAAAACACCATAAGCTCGATCCCCCAGCACGCCGGCAACCGTTTCCAACTGACGCAATGCCTCATCCTCTATCGAAAGCGGCGCCTCAAAACAACAAGCAAAAGGCACTTCCAGTGCTTCCTCAATTTCTTCAAGCTGATTTTCGTCCCAACGAAGCCATATCTCGTAAGGGATCAGCAGGGCACGAAACTCATTTGCATAATAATCCAGCTGCCATTCTTCCGGCATATCCTCCGGATAAAACGTTTTCTCCCAAGCCGGATGTTGCCACCCTTTGGCTCCCAAAGTAAGGTTTTCCATAAAATTACAACTTTAAAATTACAACGGTCAAAACACGTTCAAAAACAAGCACAACGAAATATTTCTGTGCATTTTAGCGATTACCCGGCACGGATGACAGCTCCATTCGGTAAAACACTATGACGATTTACTTTGCATACCAGCTTACAGACCCGCGATACCACCTCGTTTTTACAGAAGTTCACTGAACATCCATGAGCCCCTCTCCCGACCCCATAACTGCTCTATAGAAGCTTATAAGTTTTATTTATTATGACTTTGCAGTATAATCTCCCCCCAAATTATTTCGGATTAAACTCGATAACTTCACTATGATCAGTTCCCTTCTTATTCCAAGCCTTGTCTTACTGGTGGGCCTCGTATTGCTCGTATGGAGTTCGGATATTTTCATCGATGGTGCTGCCAGCACAGCCGTTCACCTGAACATATCACCTCTTATTATCGGCGTTGTCGTCCTCGGTTTCGGTACCTCCATGCCAGAAATCGTCGTTTCAAGCATTGCCTCTCTGGACAACAGCCCCGGACTGGCCATCGGTAACGCCATTGGTTCCAACATCGCCAATGTTGGCCTGGTTCTCGGCATCACGGCCTTGATTGCCCCCATCGTCGTTAAATCCTCCATTCTAAAACGAGAATTGCCGATGCTGCTGGCCATCTCACTCGGCGTTTACCTGTTAATCAGTGACGGCACCCTGGACTTCATCAACGGCGTGATCATGGTCACCGCTCTGGTTGCCGCCATGATATGGATGATCCGCGTTAATAAAGAAATTGATCCGGAAGATCCCATTGCCAGCGAAACCCAACAAGAGATTGAAAACATGCCGAGCATGAGCATGAACAAAGCTTTGCTGCTCCTTCTTGTCGGGCTCGTTATTCTAATGGGCAGCGCCCAGATGATGGTCTGGGGAGCAGAAAGCATTGCCCGGTACTTCGAAGTTCCGGATGTCATCATTGGTCTGACCATTATCGCAATTGGTACCAGCCTTCCAGAACTGGCCGCAGCGATTGCCGCCGCAAGAAAAAACGAAGCCGACCTGATGATCGGCAATATCGTCGGCTCGAATCTGTTCAATATTCTTGCCGTCCTGTCGGTTCCAGCCCTTCTGGCCCCCGGAGCTTTGGAAAAAGATGTCCTCTGGGTGGACTATCCCGTCATGCTCGGCTTTACGCTTCTTATGCTGATCCTTGCCCTGCCGCTACGCGGAAAAACCGAAATCGGCAAAACCAAAGGACTTTTACTTACCTCGCTGTTTGTGGCATATTTAGGCTTGCTTTACGTTCGCTCGACCGGGGCGTAACCCCTTTTCCCAATCCATTTCAGGTGATCCGATGAATTTTCCGCAACCGCTGGTGGACAAAGCCAGAAAAATCAAACTGCTGATTCTCGATATTGACGGTGTTATGACCGACAACAAGCTGATCTACAGCGATCAGGGGATTGAATTGAAAGCCTTCTACACCCGAGATGGCCACGGCATGGTCATGCTGCAGAAAAGCGGGGTGGAAATCGGCATTATCACCGGACGCAAGTCACCTCTCATCGATAAACGCATGCGCGACCTGAAAGTAAAACACGTCTATCAGGGCGTTCCGGATAAACTTCCGAGTTTTCAGGACCTGGTTTCGCGTCTGGGACTGGAACTCGACGAAATCGCTTATATCGGCGACGACATTCTCGACCTGCCGATTCTGATGCGGGTCGGTCTCAGTGTAACTCCGGCCGACGGAGACCCGGAAGTCAAATCCCGGGTCGATCACATTTCTGCGTTCAGCGGTGGCAACGGCTGCGTTCGTGAGATGTGCGAACTGTTGATGAAAAGTCAGGAAACCTGGCAACAACACATGGATTTTTATCTGCGCGGCCTCTAACCGACGCACCCAATTCAGCGGCGAAAGTTCGACACCGCGGATTCGCGGTATAATTGTTTATTTGATTATTGAACATTCATGCAGATCGTTTTTTGAACACCCCTCTTCATAAAACGTCTCTCGATAGAGGTTATCCATGTTCTCATCACATCTGGCGCTGTATTTATTCACTCTCGGTCTGGCAATCATCGCCATAGTCGTGCATCACCAGTTTGGGCCGAAAGCCCCTTCTACCGAGAAAACCGCAGAAATTCCGTTGGAAAACCAATATCAATGGCTGACGGAGCAAGCGACTCTCTGGCAATACCGAAGCGATCAACAAACCATTGTGCGAGCCGAAAAAATCGAATACACCGACAACGGCGAATACAGCAAATTAAGTGAGCCGGAACTGTACATCGTCAACGAACGGGGAGTAACGGACATTCGCGCCAAAAAAGGCCTGACCGACCGCGGCCAAATTATCAGTCTGTCCGAAAACGTCGAAATGAAGCAATATAACCAGCAATCTCCGGAACAGCTGCTCGGCACACTCAAGACTGAGCGTATTGAATATCACGGTCAACGCGATGTTCTGCAATCGCGCCAGAAAGTCACGATCGAAAGCGAGTTTGGGACAACAGAAGCCATCGGTCTGGAAGCCGACCTAAAAAACGCAGAATACCGGTTGCTTTCACAGGTAAAAGCTACTTATCATATGCAGTCACAGGGGAAAACACCTCCCCCGCCATCATCGACTCCTTAAAAGGTTCAGGAATGCGAACACTTCACATGCTTCTCTTCTGCCTGGCAGCCATCAGCCAATCCGTTTATGCGGAAGAAAAGGACGAAAGCAAAACGCCGGTACAGATCGACGCCGACCGTCTGCAGGTCCTGGAGCAACAGGGAACCAGCATTTATCAGGGACATGTCAATATCAAGCAGGGCAGCTTTGAACTCCGTGGCGACGAAGTGGAAGTCAAACATCCTGGAAACCAGCTCAACACCCTGATCGCGAAAGGACAACCCGCATCTTTTCAACGCTACCTGCGTGAAGAAAAAACACTGGTCAAAGGACGAGCACAGCAAATCATCTATGATGCCAAAAACCGCATCGTCACTCTGAAAGGCAATGCGGAGATTGAGCAAAGCAGCAAACACAAAATCAGCGGGCCTGAACTGGTTTACGACATCCAGAATCAGACATTGCAGGCCAGTAGTCTCCCGAATCAGAAACAACGCATTTCCGTCACCCTGACCCCGGACAGCGGAAACTAATAATGGCTCATTTTTACGCACGTGGACTCGCCAAGAGTTATAAACAGCGCAAAGTCGTCACCAGTGTTGATCTGGATGTCTACAGCGGTCAGGTCGTAGGGCTTCTTGGCCCGAACGGAGCCGGCAAAACCACTACTTTTTATATGATGACCGGTCTGGTCTCTAACGACGGCGGAGAAATCTTCCTGGACGAAGCCGAAATCAGCCAACTTGCCATCCACCAGAGAGCCCGATTGGGCATCGGCTATCTGCCGCAGGAAGCCTCGGTTTTCCGCAAATTGACCGTAACCGAAAACATTCTGGCGATTCTGGAGATGCGCCCGGAGCTGACAAGAGACCAACGCAACGCTCTCTTCGAAAATCTGGTTGACGATCTGCAGATCGGCCATATTCTGCAACAACCCGGCCAAGCGCTTTCCGGTGGAGAACGCCGCCGAGTCGAAATTGCCCGCGCCCTGGCCATGCAACCCGATTTCATTCTCCTTGACGAGCCTTTCGCCGGCGTTGATCCGATCTCTGTCAAAGACATTCAAAACATCATTCGCCACCTTAAAGACAAAGGAATCGGGGTACTGATTACCGATCACAATGTCCGCGAAACCCTTGGGGTATGCGACGCGGCCTATATCCTTCATGCAGGCACCATTCTCGCTTCGGGTTCGCCTGCCGAAATCCTTTCAAACCCTGATGTCAAGCGGGTTTACCTGGGTGAAGACTTTAAATAGCCTCAAATTTTCAACACGAAAAAATGGCTTTTCTTAACCCAAATCATGGATTCAAACTTTCTCCAGCCTTTCTGCAATCGCGCCTCTTTTTTTTCTTATTTCGGGTGGTATACTGAAATTGAAGCAGGTCAAACCTCACTTCGAAATCGAGTCGAATCTGCCTACGTCACACTGATCGCAAATCACAAAAAATAAAGGAGCGATACTATGCAAATCAATATCACTGGCCACCACATCGACATCACTGACGCACTTCGCGGTTACGTTTCCGAGAAAATGGAGAAATTGAAAAGACATTTTGATCACGTTACCAATGTTCATGTTATCTTGACGGTTTCGAAACAGAACCAGAAAGCCGAAGCGAATGTTCATGTATCTGGCGCGGATTTGTTCGCTCAACACGAAACCGAAGACATGTATGCATCCATTGATGCATTAGTCGACAAACTGGATCGTCAAATCATCAAACACAAAGAAAAAGTCAGCGACCACCGTCAAAAATCAGGTGGCGTAAAAAATATGGGAGCCGAAGCGTAATCACTTCAGCATTCCCCCACTAAAAATGCCCCGTTTATCGGGGCATTTTTTCATCCGGACGCCTCCGGTTTCCCGCTCGCAACCACCAAGAAACCCACCGCATTAAACTTGATAAAAAAAGGTCATAAATCCCCCCGCACGGCTTGTTAGAATACTCTACAATACATCGAGTAAAGCGCTGCCAGCCTCCTGGTTTCTCATGCAACTCGCACCCTTCAACCTCAAGGTACGATATGAGCCAAAACAATCCGAACATCGACAAAGCCAAACTGACAGAAGATTTGTTAAACGCCGTCTCGAAAGGCGATCTTGACCAGATCAGCGCACTTTTCTCGCACCTCGTTCCCGAAGAAATTGCCGAAATGCTGGAAGCGACGCCGTCGAAAGAGCGTCAGATTCTCTGGCAAGCGATTGAAACGGAAAGACAAGGGGAAATTCTTACCCACACCAACGAAGAAGTTCGAGCCAGCCTTCTTACCACGTTGGAAAGCCATGAAATTGCCGGACTGGCCGAAGAGCTTGAAACCGATGACATCGTCGATATCGCCCAATCTCTTAAACCCGAAGACCAGGCTGCATTACTCTCCTCACTTGATGAACAAGAGCGAACCGCTGTCGAAACCGCTCTATCCTTCCCGGAAGACACTGCCGGGGGACTGATGAGTACCGACTTCATTTCGGTGCGTGCTGACATCTCTCTCGATGTTGTCCTTCGTTACCTGCGTCAACTGGGCTCACTGCCCTCCTCGACCACCACACTTTTTGTCCGGGATCGTGATGACCATTATGTCGGCACCTTGAAAATCACCAACCTTCTGATTCACGATGGAGAAACGCTGGTAGAAGAACTGGTCGATACACACATTCCGGCAGTACGTGCTTACTTGCCGGCAAAAACCGTTGCCCACCTTTTTGAGAAAAACGATTTGATTTCAGCTCCGGTCGTCAATGATAAAAACCAAATTCTCGGTCGCGTAACCATCGATGACGTCGTTGATATCATTCGTGAAGAAGCCGAACATGCACAGATGGCCAGCGCCGGTCTGGACGAAGACGAGGATATCTTCGCCCCGGCCACCCGTTCAGCCAAACGAAGAACCTTCTGGCTCGGTATCAATCTGCTGACCGCTATTTTCGCTTCCATCGTCATCGGCCTGTTCGATGCATCCATCGAAAAAGTCGTCGCCCTTGCCGTCCTGATGCCGATCATTGCCAGCATGGGCGGCATAGCAGGTACTCAGACCGCCACCATCGTCATTCGCGCACTGGCAACCGGCAAGCTGGCCAAAAGCAACAGTCGTTCACTCTTGATCAAAGAGACCACTGTTGGTCTTTTTAACGGACTTATCTGGGCACTGCTCACGGGAAGCGCTGTTTTACTCTGGTTTCAGGACACCGCTTTAAGCGCCATTTTTGCCACGGCAATGCTAATCAATCTGATTGCCGCCGCCTTTGCCGGAGCCATGATCCCGCTCATTCTGCAACGTATGAAAATCGATCCGGCTCTGGCATCCGGCCTGATGCTGACCACTGTTACCGATTCGCTTGGCTTCTTCGTCTTCCTTGGATTAGCTACTGTCGTACTGCTTTAAAAAAAGCACCTCCAACCTTGAATAAACATTGCAAACAGCGTGGAAGTTTATTTTCCGCGCTTGTAATGGCCGACCAACTGACATAGCATTATGCTCAAAGAAACTTCCAATTTTCCATTCATTCCGGAGAACAGACAATGACTCGAAAATCCATACTGGCAGCCATATTGGCAACGACAGCCACCCTAAACCTGGCAGGGTGCGGAACCGCTCAGACAAAAGAAGAACAGGAAACCGAAAAGAACGTTCTGACTGCCGTTGCGGCAATCGGAGGCGTATTGGCAGCAAACGCCCTTGGCATGGACAACAATGCTGGTAAAGCCGTTGTCGGCGTCATCGCCGGCGTCACAGCCCGAAAAGTCTACGAAGAAGTCAACCAGGATACCGCAAACGATCCAAATACCGATGTAGAAGCGGTTCAGATCAACGGTCAGGAGTACATTCAGGTTAACGTAAAAGACGTTAACTTCCGTAAAGGCTCTGCCCAGCTTGATCCAGAAGAATTAAGCCGCTTGGTTCCGGTGCTTAACACCCTGAAAAAACACCCGAACACCCGCGTCCACATTGAAGGTCATACCGACTCTGACGGTACGGAATCCTTCAACCAGCAACTGTCGGAAAATCGCGCCAAAAACGTTGCCATGTATCTGATCAATAACGGCATCAGTTCAAGCCGAATTGTGACTTACGGCTACGGCGAAACCCGTCCAATTGCCAGCAATGCCACAGCAGAAGGCAAACGCATGAATCGTCGCGTCACTTTCCTGATCAGCGAAATCTGATTCGTACAATCGGCTCCATTTTCCTGCCGGTTAGAACAGAACCGACAAAAAAGCCCGACACCATTCCGGTTCGGGCTTTTTTTATGCTGTGATTTAAAGCGCTGCGAACTTAATGCTCTCGCGTGGCGACAAACTGCAAATTTGGCCAACGCTCTTCCGTCAAACTCAGATTCACTCTGGTCGGTGCTATGTACACCAGCTGATCGGCAGCATCATAAGCGACATTTTCCCGCACCTTGTCGGTAAACTTGTCGATCTCCGCCTTGTCGCCGATCACCCAGCGGGCTGTGGTTACATTGACCGGTTCAAAAAGACAGGTCACGTTATATTCGTCTTTCAAACGCTGGGCGACCACTTCAAACTGCAGCACACCAACCGCTCCGAGAATTAAATCGTTGTTATTGACCGGACGGAACAATTGCGTCGCCCCTTCCTCGGAAAGCTGGGTCAATCCTTTCTGCAGAGCCTTCATTTTCATCGGGTCTTTCAATTGCGCACGACGGAAAAGCTCAGGAGCAAAATTCGGAATACCGGTGAACTTCAACTCTTCGCCCTGGGTAAACGTATCACCGATTTTAATCGTTCCATGATTATGCAAACCGATAATATCGCCGGGATAAGCCTCTTCCGCATGGTCACGCTTATTCGCCAGGAAAGTAATCGCCTTGGAAATTTTCACCTCCTTGCCAATTCTTACATGCTTCAGTTTCATACCGGCCTCGTACTTACCGGAAACAACGCGCATAAACGCCACACGGTCACGGTGCGCCGGATCCATATTCGCCTGAATTTTGAATACAAAACCGGTCATTTTCTCTTCATTGGCATCGACAAACCGATCTTCGGTATCACGTCCCTTCGGCGCCGGAGCATAAAGAGCAAATCCGTCAAGCAACTCTTGGAGACCGAAATTATTCACCGCCGAACCGAAGAATACGGGCGTCAGTTCACCGGCCAGAAACAGTTCCAAATCGAACTCGTGACTGGCGCCGCGCACCAACTCGATCTCTTCACGCAACTCCTCTGCCTGATCGCCAAGCAACTCGTCCAATCTTGGATTATCCAGACCTTCGATCAGTTCGCCAGAAGAGGCTTTCTGCCCATCAGCCTGTGCAAACAAACGTACGCTATCGTTATACAGGTGATAAATGCCTTTAAAACGCTTCCCCATACCGATCGGCCAGGTCATTGGCGCGCAGGCAATCTTCAAAACATCTTCGACTTCATCCAGCAAATCGATCGGATCTTTCCCTTCCCGGTCAAGCTTGTTAATGAAAGTCAGAATCGGGGTGGTGCGCAAACGGCACACTTCCATCAGCTTAATCGTTCGATCCTCGACCCCTTTGGCAACATCGATGACCATCAGCGCCGAGTCGACTGCGGTCAAGACCCGATAGGTATCCTCCGAAAAGTCCTCATGCCCTGGAGTATCGAGGAGGTTCATCATTACGTCGTTATAAGGAAACTGCATAACCGAGGAAGCAACGGAAATACCGCGTTCCTGCTCCATCTTCATCCAGTCGGATGTCGCCCCACGGTCAGTTTTGCGACTTTTTACCGCACCGGCCATCTGAATCGCTCCACCGTACAGGAGCAACTTTTCCGTTACCGTCGTCTTACCGGCATCAGGGTGAGAAATAATCGCAAAAGTTCTGCGCTTACTGGTTTCTAACATTAAAGACATTTCTTATTCTCAAAATACTATGGCAAAACCCGCGTTTTGCTCTCATGACAATCAACAAAGCCGACAGGCTCATGCGAGCAAGTCGGCTTTTGTGGATCAATTGAATCGATCAGGACTGTTTATTGGCGGCTTCACGAGCCTCACGACGCGCTTCCTGCTCAAGGAAGATTCTTTGCAGCTCCGCTTCTTCGGCTTCGTCATCCCGCTCTTCTTTCGGCGCCTTCATCAAATCTTCTTTCGAGACACCCAGAAGAATCGCGATGGCGCTGGCAACATAGGTTGACGAATAGGTCCCGACAACAATCCCGACAATCAGAGCTGCGGCAAAACCGTGAATGACTTCTCCACCCAGGAAAAACAACGCCAGCAAAACCAGCAAGGTTGTCAGGGAAGTCATAATGGTACGCGCCAACATCTGATTGACCGCAATATTGGTCACGGTAACCGCATCACCTTCGCGCATGGTACGGAAGTTTTCACGTACCCGGTCGAAAACAACAATCGTATCATTCAGAGAATAACCGATTACGGCAAGAATCGCAGCCAGAACCGTCAGATCAAACTGCATCTGCGTCCAGGCGAAAACACCGACGGTAATAATTACATCATGCACCAAAGCCGCTACCGAGCCGACCGAAAAACGCCACTCAAAACGCAAAGCGACATAAATCAAAATCCCGAACAAGGCATAGAGTACCGCCAAAGCACCATCTTCCGTCAGTTCATCGCCGACCTGTGGCCCGACAAACTCAACCCGACGCAAGGTAATTTCTTCGTCACTGGAAGCATTTAACGCATCCATAACCTGATTACTCAACTGGGCAGAATTCATCCCGTCGCGCGGCGCAATGCGAATCAAAACATCTTCAGCGGAACCAAAATGCTGCGCGACCGCTTCATCAAAACCGGCTTCGGCCAGATGTTTGCGTAAGGTCGGCAATTCGACCGCCTGAGGATAAGAAACCTCAATCAGGGTTCCCCCCGTGAAATCAATCCCGAAATTCAGGCCTTTCAACCACAGACCGGCAAACGAGCCGACGATCAGAACCAGCGAAACCACCATCGCCAGATAGCGCTGTCCCATGAAATTAATATTGGTTGTTTGTACTTCGTTACTCATTAGATCCAACCCTAAATTGAAAGCTTCTCGACACGCTTATTACCGTACATAACATTAATGATGGCACGTGTTCCCAAAATCGCGGTAAACATAGAGGTCAAGATCCCAATCGACAAAGTGATCGCAAACCCTTTGATCGGCCCGGTTCCGAAACTGAACAAAACAATCGCCGCCAGTAGCGTTGTAATATTGGCATCGGCAATGGTGACAAAAGCTTTTTCATAACCGGCATAGATCGCCGACTGAACTGAACTGTTTTTCAACTCTTCACGGATACGTTCGAAAATCAGTACATTCGCATCAACTGCCATACCAACCGTCAAGACAATCCCGGCAATCCCCGGCAGAGTCAAGGTTGCCTGCAGCATCGACAGAATCGCGATAATGATCACCAGATTCAACGTCAAAGCAACGTTCGCAACCAGCCCGAACAGTTTATAACGCCAGCCCATCAGAATCAGAACCAGAATAAAGCCGACAACCACCGACATGAAACCTTGATCAATATTATCCTGGCCGAGGCTTGGCCCGACAGTCCGCTCCTCGACAATTTCCATCGGCGCAGCCAAGGCACCGGCTCTCAATAACAGAGCCAGGTCTTGTGCTTCCTGAGGCGAGTCCAGACCGGTAATCTGGAAGCGATCAGCAAACTGACCGCGAATAACCGCCGCATTGATAACGTCTTTGGTCGTGAAACGTTTTTTGATCTTCTGACCGTTTTCTTCCTGAGTTTCAACCCGGTTTTCAATATAAACAACGGCCATGCGGTTGCCGACATTTTCCTTGGTCGTCGCCAGCATTTTGCGTCCGCCGGCACCATCCAAAGTCACGCTGACCATCGATGATCCCTGCTGAGGGTCGATACCTGACTGAGCATTAACGACGTTTTCACCGCTGACAATAATGCGACGCTGCAACAGAATCGGCGTACCATTTCGGAAGTGGTACAGCAGAGAAGCGTTCGGTGCATAACCGGTTTTTTCCGCTTGATACGGATCGCCTTTTTCCTCAACTAAGCGGAATTCCAAGGTGGCGGTCGCACCGAGAATTTCCTTCGCTCGAGCAGTATCCTGCACACCCGGCAGCTGCACGACGATTCTGCGATCGCCCTGCTGCTGGATAACCGGCTCGGCGACACCCAATTCGTTAATCCGGTTTCTCAGAGTCGTTATATTCTGCTGGAGGGCATATTTTTTAATATCGGCAACGGTTTGATCCGTCAAGCGCATGCTGACTTTTGGAGCTGCCGCATCTTCGACCGAACTCAAGACAAAAGTATCACTGTACTGCTCAGTCAAAGCCTGAAGCCCGGCTTTCTCGGTATCGACATCGCGGAACTTTGCCTCCAAAACCCCTTTCTCAACCTCGACACTCAGATAACGGACTTTTGCATCGCGAAGCGCGGCTTTGACTTCATCAACATAACGCTCATACGCTTTTCTCTCCGCCGCTTCCATATCGACATCCATCAGGAAATGCACACCACCGCGCAAATCCAGACCGAGATACATCGGCTGTGCGCCAAGTGACTGCAGCCAGCCCGGAGTCGCCGGAGCCAAGTTCAGAGCGACAACCGCCTGACGCCCCAAGGTCTCTTTCAACAGAGATTTTGCCTTCAGCTGATCTTCAGTATTATGGAATCGGATCAAAAATTTTCCGTTCTCGAATACATTCGATTTCACATCCAGCTGCGCGTTTTGCAGAACCTGCTGCACCTGTTTTTCAGTCTCGGTATTGAACACAACCGATTTCACCGGAGAAATCTGAACCGCCGGATCATCGCCGAACAGGTTCGGCATCGCATATAAAATACCGATCACCGTCATAACAACCAGCAATAGATATTTCCACGCCGGGTATTGATTGGTAATCAATTTTTGTTGAGTTTGAAACATAGATTCGATTCCATTCACTTCAATCAGCAAGGCTGTCCGCACCAGCAAACAGCTTGCTTAAAAACGACAAAAGGGGCAAATGCCCCTCTTTTCAATCGCCAGCCGATTATTCGCCTCTCAAGGTTCCTTTCGGCAACAGACGTGCAATATTCTGGCGCTCTACCTTGACGGTGACGTTGTCGGCAATTTCCAAATCGCAGAAATTATCGCCGATATCGCGAATCTTTCCACCAAGCCCGCCGTAAGTCACCACTTCATCACCTTTTTTCAGCGCTTCAACCAGGGATTTATGCTCTTTTACCTTCTTCTGCTGCGGGCGAATCAACAAAAAGTAGAAGATAACAAACAATAAAATCAAAGGGATCAAACCTTCCCAGCCGCCACCTTGGGCTGCGGCACCGCCTTCGGCTAGAGCATCGCTAATAAAAAAGCTCATTGTGTTCTCCTAAACTATCAATATTCAAAAAATGGATCGCTGTATTTTGGCACAGCTTCAAGTAAAAATCTCAAAAAAATCGACCCAATCGGCAATTTCTAATTATTTCTAATCCAAAGGTGGAACCGCTTGTCCAATCCCTTCGTAAAACTCGGCAACAAACGCTTCCAGACGCTGTTCCGCTATCGCTTGACGCAGGCCTTTCATCAAGTCCTGATAATAATGCAAATTGTGAATCGTATTCAGGCGTGCGCCCTGAATCTCTCGGCATTTATCCAGATGATGCAGATAAGCGCGGGTATAATTCTGACAGGTATAGCACTGACACTGCTTGTCCAGAGGCTCCAAGCTGGTTTTATGCTTGGCATTACGGATTTTCACAACCCCTTCCCGAGTGAATAAAAAGCCATTACGCGCGTTTCGCGTCGGCATGACACAGTCAAACATATCAATGCCGCGTCGCACAGCCTCGACAATATCTTCCGGCTTACCGACCCCCATCAGATAGCGCGGCTTGTCCTTCGGCATATGCGGCTCGGTAAAGTCCAGCGTCATCATCATTTCATCCTTCGGCTCACCGACCGATAAACCACCAATCGCATAACCGTCGAAATCGATCGCCTTCAATCCTTCAATCGATATACGCCGCAAATCTTCATACATTCCCCCCTGCACGATACCGAACAGCGCCGACGGATTGTCACCGTGCGCCTCTTTGGAACGTTTCGCCCAGCGCAAAGACAACTCCATCGACTCCCTGGCGACCTCGTGACTGGCAGGATAAGGAGTACACTCATCAAAAATCATCACAATATCCGAGCCGAGCTTGCGCTGTACTTCCATCGACTCTTCCGGCCCCATAAAAATTTTAGCCCCGTCAACAGGACTGTTAAAGGTCACGCCCTCCTCACGGATTTTGCGCATTTTCCCAAGACTGAAAACCTGAAAACCTCCGGAATCCGTCAGGATCGGACCATGCCAATGAGTAAAATCGTGCAGATCACCATGCAGCTCGATAATATCCGTCCCCGGGCGCAGAGCCAAGTGGAAGGTATTCCCCAAAATAATTTGTGCCCCCGTAGCCTCGACTTCTTCAGGAGTCATCCCCTTAACAGAACCGTAAGTTCCAACCGGCATAAAAGCCGGTGTCTCGACAATACCACGGGCAAATTTCAAACGACCGCGACGCGCGCGACCATCGGTTGTATCTAATTCAAATTCCATCTGTTTTATCTTCTAATATTTTTTGTTCAGGAAAAACCAGCATGGCGTCACCATAACTGAAAAAGCGGTAGCGCTGTGCAACGGCATGCCGATACGCGGCCATGGTTCGCTCGTAACCGGCCAAGGCCGAAACCAGCATAATCAAAGTCGATTCAGGAAGGTGAAAATTGGTCAGCAATACGTCAACGACCTTGAACCGGTACCCGGGTGTAATAAAAATGTCCGTCTCCCCCTGATAAGGCTGCAAACTGCCATCACCACTGAATTGCGCCGCACTCTCCAGACAGCGAACCGACGTTGTACCGACAGCAATCACCCGCCCACCCGCTTTGCGGGTCTCATTCACCATCTCAACCAGTTCCTCACTCACCTCCAGATATTCGGAGTGCATCACATGTTCGGAAATCTCCTCAACCTGAACCGGCTTAAAGGTTCCGGCACCGACATGCAGAGTTACAAAACCAATTTTTGCACCTTTGGCCTTAATCGCCTCCAGCATTTCCTCATCAAAGTGAAGTCCGGCAGTCGGCGCTGCTACCGCCCCCGGCTTTTGTGAATAAACGGTTTGATAGCGCCGCTTATCAGCCTCCTGATCTTCCGGACGCTCAATATACGGCGGCAAAGGCATATGTCCGTATCGCTCGACCAGATCCAGCGCAGAAGCATTTTCATTGATCACTTTAACAATAAACAACGCATCCTGACGCCCCTGAACTTCCACCTCGAAAGACGCTTCGATCAGCAATCTGCTACCGGCTTTCGGCGAGCGGCTTGAACGAATATGCGTCAGCAGAGTATTTTCATCCAATACCCGTTCAATCAGCAATTCAATCCTACCGCCGCTCTCCTTTTTACCAAATAAACGCGCTGGAATCACTTTAGTGTCATTGAACACCAGAAGATCCGTCTCCTTCACCTCATCCAGCAACTGGGGAAAACGGCCATCTTGCAAACTCCCGTCTTCTGCCATAATCAACAAACGGCTGCCTCGGCGCTCTTCAGCAGGGGCTTGCGCAATCAACTCATCGGGCAGTTCGAAATAAAAATCCTGACGCTTCAACTAAAAACAACCTAACTAAAACCAAAAATGAAACCAACTCCCCCAAACATGCCCTCTCTAAGGGACAAACAAGCCGAATAAAAGAAGGAGGAAAGCGGGAAGAAAAGAAAGGTCGCTATTCTCACTGATTGCCCGAATGTTTTCAAGCATTTAAAGAAAACATCGGGCGAGATGTTCAACCCAGAATACACGACAAGAATTTCAACGCGAAACATTCAGTTTTGTCCCGAACCTCGTGAGCCGGGCGGAAATTTAAAATTTCTGTCATTTTTATGCAACTTTTTGAAAAGGTGCTATTGACAAGGATATCAGCCGTCACTAAAATACGCCCCCACAAGATACGTTGCCAGAGTGATGAAATTGGTAGACATGAGGGATTCAAAATCCCTTGCCCTCACGGGCGTGTCGGTTCGAGTCCGACCTCTGGTACCAATTACAATCTTGTATCCAGTCTATTTTACGACCGTAGCTCAGTTGGTTAGAGCACCACCTTGACATGGTGGGGGTCGGTGGTTCGAGTCCACTCGGTCGTACCAATTTTCCTTTTAAAATCAATGAATTGTTGAATTTTAAATGAGCCTTGTCTTTTTGATTTCTTGGAAAGTCAACAAATAGTCAACTTTCGGTTTTCCTTATTTGTCTCTTACCAACGTAAATATTGTATTTTTTTATAATCATCTTTTTTATTAAGTCAGAAGATCTTTCTGTGAAGCTATAATCTAGAGCAATAGATGGCTCGCGCAGCCTCTCCAGAACCCACTCATCTATTTGTTTAAGAGTAAAAAATTTTTCAGTCGTAACCCCTTTGTTTCTATGTATTAAGAAGGCTTTGTATTTTTTATACAAATTGCTATTCTCGAATTCATCAATAACTTGATTGTAAAGTATTAGATCTTCAAAGATTTTTGGTGATTTTGAACAGGGAGTATTGTTGACTCGCTTTTTACGAAGAAAAACTTCTTCAAACTTTTCTACATCTTGTTTAGAAATGACAGCTCCGTTACTTGCTTCGTAGGAGTAGAGTACGTCCGATGAAAGTGATAAACATTGAGCTTCTTGTTTCTTGTAAGATAAAGAAAAATTGTCTTTTTTTTGGTAGGAAACAATGTTCTTGTTAACTACGTAGTAGAAGTTTTTATTCCATTTAATTATTGAGGTTTGAGATAGCTTACTTTTTAACTCACTGGTCAAGCTAGATAAGTTTAATTCTTTTAATCTGGCAAACTCGTTGAGTGGTAAAAAGGAAACCCCTAATGGATTATCATGCAGTGCAAACGGAGTCACTGCAATAGGACACTCTACTTGAATGATGTGGTCTTGATTTTCACTATTTTCCCCTTTGATGTCGGATTCTAGACGAGTTTTCATTCGACAATTACTTTCGACGTAGTGTCTTCCAATAGTGCTGTCCGTACAGCATAAATCGGTTTCGTCAATGAACAGTTGAGATAAATCTTTACCTTCATAAGTTTGATGATATTTGCCTAGACTCGTCTTATTAAAAGCAACATTCTGCATGTTTGCGTCAAGATAGACCCACGCTGATACAAAAATACTTTTTTTGTTTTTCTTTCTATTTTGGATAAGCTTAAAATTTTCCTTATGGATAGAGTCGACATGAACATTATCACTGCTTGTAGGCAGAATATATAGCTCTAAGTATTTATACAATTTATCAACTTTTGATACGGGGAATAGAAAGCAATTTCGTAAATAAATGGATGCTGGAATCTCTTGTCTTGCAATACTTCTGTTTATGAACTCTGTATCGTATTCTTTGTTTATCTGTTGCCATCTAGCGCTCACTTCTTCTACGCTGTAGGCATCTTTGATTAGAGGCGGTAAGTTCATGTTATTTTCTCCAATGCTAGACTAAAAAATATCGGTTTGACCGTAAAGTTCAATTTCTTCACGTTTTTGTTCTGCTATTTTGCATAAATACAACAGATAACAGGCTTGCGCCAGTCGCTCTTTGGTATTGAGCCACTGAACAAGTTTTCCCTTTCTTTGACTTACTATGATGCGTAAGTTTGCAAAACTACCAATTTCTGGTTCATATTCAGTTAATTTCAGAGCCTTTATGAAGCTAATGCTTGTAGATGCATCAATAACTTGGTTGTAGGCTTGTTGTGTAGCGATGTCATCCTTTGCTTTTAAGAGGCCTATCGGTGTATAGCTAAACAGTACTTGGGAGGTTGTTTTTTTCAAAGGAAAAATCAATTGCTGGACCGTGGATAGCAACACGATTCCCCCAAGAATCTGCAAGGTGAGCGAAAAATAATCAACGAGTGAGTCGCCATTATGAAAATCAAGATGAGTTGTAAGTGAATTTGGCGCGTGCATATACGCAACGAAAAAGGCAAACAACCCTAAGACACTAATTCCCCAAGCGAATAGCTTTTGTGCTGTTGATGCTCGCCCCTCCATCAACAGGATTGATGTGTTTAAATTTTGAAAATCCATAATCTTAATCCTGCTGTTTTTGGCCTATTTACTTTGATTAAATCACGGAGTCTCGAACTTACAACCGTCAAAAATGGATTTTCAAAGAAGACAACGAGGTTTATATCGAGCTTTGTTATCGGCTAACCAGAGAAAAGTCGAAAATAAGCAGGAATTTGCGTATGGAGAGCGGTTGTTGCGTGAAATCATGAGAAATTTTAAAAAAAGAGAATTTAAGGGGTTGTAAGAAACGCAATCCATGTAAAGATAAATTTATCTTCTGATTCAAAAGCGGTAGTAGATCTTTTGGGTGAAGTGGTAGTTAAAAGTAGGTAGTTGCAAGCGTTCGCTTGTTTTGGCCGTTTAGTATGAAAATGCTAGACGGTTTTTTTAATTACAGCTTGGTAGCCAAGCTTTTCGATAATAAGGGCTACAGACGAATTACAGGCGCGGCAAACATCTAAAACCTCAATAAAATTTAGATATCGGTCACCGTTTTCGTATTTAGAAACATAGCTTTGCGGCTTATCGAGCTTTTGAGCAAGCTGTACTTGCGACAAGCCAGCAGCCTTACGCATTGCACGTAATTCCGAATTGAGAGTTTGATATTGCTCTTGCCAGACACTTTTTTTCATGCAGGCAGTTTATGAGCATGTTATAAATATCCCATTTTAGGATATTTTTTAAAAGGAAATACAACATGAAAGTAAAATTAGTGTTTACAGCTGTAATCCTGAGCATGGGAATTACAGGCTGCGTTAACGTTAAAACAAACATTCCATCAACAAAATCGAACTCCCTAGGTGGGGCTTCATCTGTTACACCTGTATCTGCCGAATACCCATGCGGAAAGCCAAAAAACAAATATGACGATGTTTACCATCAAAAGGATAAGCGTTGGTGCTCTAACCAAACAATGCCGGGAGCCAGTTGGTCACCAGTTATTAAGCATTCTGAAATCATTCACGGTGTTGGTGTTGACCTTGCCTACCATAATGCGAAAAACCTACTTAAATTCTACGAACCTAATCAGAACAAGCCTTGGTATATGCCTGCTGCTGAAGACTTCGATAAAACTCCGGGTGTTTACTACAAGTGGACAAGTACCTATGGTGGGCCGGGAATGCAATTGACTTGGTTGGTGCGATACACAATGGAAATCAAGCCTGTGACCGAAAAAAGCTCAAGAGTCACCATTACTTATAAGACCTATTCAAAAGGCGTAGACCCGCAAGAATTTCAGCGCGGTGTTATGGCTAAAGTTAAGGAAAAGTAGTGTTTGAAAGGCTTTCCAGACAAAAGTTTGTTTAGTCATTCACAATGTGTCTTAAAAGATTAGAAGAATTTAAAAATGCATGAAGTAATTCAAAAAAGCTTTGGTGGCTTAACAACCAAATTTTACATCCAGCACTTTATCTGGGGGTTGCTGTTCGGTGTTTTGTTTATTCTCTCGACCAGTAAAGGCGAGCTCATTCCAATCTTATTAGGGGTACTAAATACTCTTTTGTACCCATACTCTAGATTTGGTCTTGAAAGTGGGTTAAACAAATTGTTTGGTGGTGACGGTGACGGCGCCTTGATGGATGTGAAGTTCATTTTTTTAGAAAAATTCGTTGCCATACTTGTTAGCTGGTTTTTTGCTCTGATTATTGCCCCTTTTTCTTTAGCGTATATTTATCATCTGAATAACAAATCATAAGTTCTGTAATGAAAAAAGAGGATATCAATGTGGACAGTAACAAACCAACACTTGAAGAGAAGCTAAAAAATCTGGCTTCGGGCAAAGAAGTGGAATTCACCGAAGAAGAAGTGAGGCTGCTGAGTGCTTTTAAAGAAACAGCATTGAATTTGGAGGATGCTGAAAAATCACGCCAGCATCAAGGTGGCGTCGTAACGAGTTTTGATGGAATATTGGAGCCACCGACTTTCTACACTAAGTCTAAGTGAATCAAATATTCTTCTGTGAATGCAGTCCAGAAGGTAATGGATGATCAATTTTTGTAAGGATTAATTCGTTGCCGGAGACAGTTCAAATTAGAACTACTCCGGACTGCTTAATATTATAAAAAGATATCTATATATATTATATAGGGGAATCGTAGTTTCCCTTGTGGCCCTCAAATTTTAATTTCCCCCCAATTTTTGTTGCTCTTGAACAGTTGTTAAAAATCTTCTCAAACCTCGACTCTATAAGGCTTGTAGCGTTTTACAAGAGCAGCTTTTTCTAGTTTTACAGGAGCAGCATTTACCAAAACGATGAAAATGCTCCAAAATCACGATTTGTTGCGTTTGAACAGTCAGAAAGTTGCTCTTAAACAGTTTGAAAAGTTGCGTTTGTACAGTCTCTTTTCTTGAGAGAAACCGTTTTGTGAAAGATTTTAAAAATGACGGTGGCGTTATTTTTCAGCCAACACAAAAAATGACGGAGGCGTCATTTTTCTTCATCACAAATACGTCTAATAGTTGTTCGGCTTACACCATATTCTTTGGATAAAGAGTTCATTGATTTGGCTTTTGAGGCAACTAACTGTCGAATTAACTTTCTGTCTTTATCGCTAATTTGTTGAGGGCGCCCCATGTGTTTGCCAGCTTTCTGAGCACGCTCTCGTCCCTCGGTTGTTCTCTGAACAATCAGATCTCGTTCTAGTTCAGCAAAAACGCCAAGCAAACTGACCATCGCTTTCGCAAAGGGAGAGTTATCGGTTGAGTCGATAGCGCCATCTAGTGTTTTGAGTGATGCACCTTTTTGATGAATTCTATCTACCGTTGCCAAAATGGATTTGAGAGAACGACCAAGTCGGTCGAGTTTTGTGACAACGACTACATCTCCATTACGGATGTAGTTCAGCATTTCGTTTAGCTTTGACTCATTCTGTTGGCTGATACCAGATTGCTTACCAGAAAAGATTTCTTCACACCCCTCTCTGGTAAGCGATTCTAGTTGCAACTCCAAATCTTGTTCAATGGTCGAAACTCGTGCGTATCCAATTAAAGCCATGCTATGTACCTAAGTTAAAACTTTAGTACATCATAACATTGAGTGTAACTTAATATATATAATTTAATTAAGTTCATGAACTAAATGTGATTAAAGTGTTTAGTTCCATTTTTTGAAAATTGACGTTGGAAGATATTTTGTGGACAAATACACAGTGTGTGAATTAACGTTGAATAAATCTCTGCAAAGAGAAGAATTTAATGGCTTACCAGAGAATAGAAGTTATGCCGGCAATACGAATTTAGCTTTAAGTTCTCTTAATAGCTGAAAGGTACTGATGCAAGGAACCTCAAATTCCTTGCAGATATTGGGAACTTTAACCTTCTTTGTCCTTTGAGTTAGAAGAGCTTCGTGGCTAACAACAGTAGCTCCGATAGATTTAGCTTTTGCGATAATCCATGGGTCAGCTTTAGCAAGAAAACTATCCCTATTGCCGGCATTGTAATCACCAGCCATTACTGACGTTACAATTTCTGAAAAGACTTGTTGCGTTGCTTCGTCATCGTTAGCCACAAAATGCTTTGGGCGGTCTTTGGCCCATTCAGCCAGTTCGTCATCGCCATCTTTGAGTTCTCGTCCAATCATATCGATACTGCCCAGCTCACCTAATTCATACTGTTGATCTAACCAGTCCCAATAAGCAGGACAGATATCCATTCCGTAATATTGGTTTTTGGCTTGAATGTAAGTATTGGAGTCGAGCAAATATCTCAAATTGAAAGCTCCTGAGCGAATTTCGCGATATTAGTAGGTTTCATTCCTAGCAAATCTCCAGCCTCTCGCAAAAGCACTTGACCATTGAGTGCTTGACTGACAACAGCTCTAGAAAAACTTTCACTAATTTGCGCTTTCTTATTACGGTAGTAACTTGGACCACTGCCACTAGATTCACGGTTCTGATGCGCTTCTTTTTCAGCAGCGATAAAACTTTGGTAAGTTGCTTGAGAAATAAAGTTACATGTCAACGCTCGGCGAGCGAGTACCCATCTGCTGACATGGAAGTGTGATTCCAGATTAGGGAGATTTTCACGCCAGTCATCAACATCCGTCTGCCAGTGTTGTCTGAATTCAGTCTCAGGTACAAGGAATTCTGCGGCAACCGCATTACATAGAATTTCTTCTTGTCGTTGGTTTTGAGAATTGCCGTCGGAAATTCCAGATTGACCAATCCAGATATGGCAAAGTTCATGAATCAGTGTGAATAAACGTGCACCGGGAGCATCAGCATGATTGACAAAAATCATAGGAGCCAAATCATCAGTAATGGCAAAGCCACGAAATTCACCAACATTCAGTGTTCGGGTATGGTGGCCTAGATTGCTTTGGCGCATAACCAAAATGCCAATGTTTTCTATTTTGGAGACTAAGTTTCGGTAATAGTCTTCCCAATTGCCGCGCACTGGATGAGCAGCTACATTTAGCTTTTGGCGCATATCAGCAACAATCCGATTTACATCGCGGATATCAGCGAAGCTACCAACAACAGAATTGGATTCGGCAAACTGCTGTTTTAAATAATCCTTATACCAGTCCTGTCGTTGTAGCATCAGCTTGATGAGGTCGAGTAATTCAGCACTAGGGCGATTCACTCCTTGTCCATCAACGGTTCTAAGATCAGGTAAAGGTAACTCTTCTACTGGTGGTTGAGTCAAAAAGAGATAACCGAACGGGATGTGTGCCTTTTTAGCAAAATCCATTGCTTGATTAAATGTAAGAGAGCGTTCAGCGGTTTCCCACTCTGTTAAACGTTCTTCCGTTTTACCTAGTTTTCGAGCAAATTCAGGCACAGAAAACCCTAGGCGCTCACGAGCCCATACTAAGATTTCTGGATTGATATTTGCGTTAGGCATGTTTTGATCAACACTTTGTTATTTACAACGAATTATAGCTGAGCCACTATGTTTTGTTAACTAAGGAGGATATATTCACTGTTCAAGAAATCACTGCTCAAGTTTACTTAGATAACGCGAAAACACCCAGCCTTGAATCATTTTTTCTGAGCTGGAATCGTAGTACTCAATTAAAGACCATGCCTTTTGTTTATCGACTAGCTTGACGATTTTTCCTCTTTTGAGCGTGTCAATGACTTCAAATTTTTTACCTGCATCAGCTCGAACATATAGAACTGTTTTAACATCAACAAAACGATGGTGCACTAAAATTACAGGACTCAGGTGTTCACTTGCAGTAGCAATAATCTGTTTTTTGGGAGTTTCTTGTTCGATGCCTTGCCACTTTTCCTGCCAATAAGGAGTAGTAACATTAACGAAAATGCCCATTGCATACTCCAATAATCGAAGCATAACGAAGTAAGTAAATATTTTGACTGGATCAGGTAGGCCGTTAAACCACTCCCTAAAACGCTTCTGTTCATCTGCCTCTGGTAGTTCTATCGGTGGTGATGCTTTCCAGCTATCCGAAGTCGCTGTTGTAGCGTAATCGAAATCTGTTTTTGTCCAATTGGAAATTTCAATTTGAGCAAGTGACTCCGTCATAACCCCGTATTTTTCAACTAGGTTTTCTATTGGTGAAAACATCTCTGCAAGAGAGTTTGCTCTGGAAATTGTTTCTGCATAGGTAGAATTTGAGAATTCTAATGAGGCAAGTATGGATGCGTTTTGATTACCGAGGAGTTGCTCAAGATAGTTTTCGGTATTCAATCCAAAAACTGCAAGGTTGAATTGATCTGATAATTTTTCAATAGTGCTTTGCTGGCTATTAATGAACGAGAGGTGATCTTGGACTGAATCAAAGCCTAAAGCTTTGAGAGGATTGGCAATGGCACTCATTGATTGATCGATGCCTTCCCATACTTTGGCTGCTGAAGTATTTATGCTTTCAAGCATGGAAGTGATGGATGATGTCTTTGAAAACCATTCTTCATGATGCGATTGGATAGCCTGAGCGGCAGATATTGCTGACGAATTAAGGTATTCACTGTATTGGACTTGTGCTGCTTCAATTTCGGATATAGCTGGCGCATACAAATTTTGCCAAGTGTTGGCCGAAGAAAAATTTATGTCACCAAACATGGAGGTTACGGATGCAGCTTTTGCAAGCAACTCTTCATGTTGTGATTGGAAATCTTGGATACTCTCAAGTGCTGGTGCATTCAGGTATGTCTGACATTGGGCTTGCGCAGCATCAAGCGCCGATATCGCAGGTGAATGTAGGTTCTCAATTTGTTTAACCAATTCTTCATGTGAATAAGAAGAACTAATCGATTCAAGTTGAGCCGTAAGCTGTTCGGATAAGGTTGGCTCTTTTAAATATGTAGAAGCTAATACAGATTCACTTATATTCGACAAACCATAAAGTGCTGAAACCTCAGCTAAACTAGAAATATCTGATAAATCTTTAAATTCAGAATTTATTGCTTTGAGTTGTTCCTTGAGAACAAGATCATGATCTATCATTAAAGCTCGCCCTTAATTTATTGCCTGAACAGAGTTCGCCAAACGTTTTTCTTGACCAAATGGGGTGGTGTAGAAGCGTTGTTCAATGCCGTAAACGAGGTTTTTTAATTGTTCATCATTACCAATCTTGAAGCATTCATTATCTTCATCATATTCAAGAACTTCCCCGCAATAGTCACCAATATAGTCAGGGATTTGTTCTCGAGCTTCTTCAGACATTTCGCTTAGGGTATTCATTGCCATTGCAATACGTTTCCGGTTTGGCTTAGAAACTTTATCAGCATCAAAATCACCGGTAAGTTCGATGAATGATTCGTCCAAAAAGTTTTCAACTTCTTCTTGCGAAGCCTCACGATAAAGTTCGTCGATGCCTTTAAAAATGCTGGAAATGGAAGCGAGGTTTTTAAAGACTAAAGTGTCTGATTCTTTGAGGTAGATTGCGTCAGGAATGGTATTAATGACCAAGCGGTTATCTGATTGCTCTATTTCTGCAGCTTCACCGAAAGAGACAAACTTTTTACTGATAAAAAGTGATTTGGTTATTTTTTGAAAGTAAAAATCATCACCTTGGACAGCAATAATAAAAGCGATTTTTTCAAATTGATTTTTTACCAAATCATCGTAATCCTTTGAATCAAACTCGGCAGTTAAGATTGGCAGGCAAAAATCTTTTTGGCTGAAGTCTTCGACTTTAAACCATGAATCTTCATCCAGATTATGGTCGGGATTATAAGGTACACATGCATTAAGCCTGACATCTAGCCCTTCAAATAGAGTATGGTCTGATACGACTTTACGGTAAGGTTTTTTGGTTAATCTTTTGACTTTTGCCAGTACATGATCCATTTTTTAATCCCGCTCTATAAAGGTGTAGTTGTTAATTCGGAAGGCTTTGTCGATAGCGATTTCATCCGGTTGTTTATATTTCTGTTTGCTTATTAGGAATATCGCTGTGCCGTTAGTGGTTTTGATGTTGTAGAACTCAAAGCCGAACAGTAAAAACAACGGATTGAAATACAGTGCCTGCGATAGATAAGTAAATAAGAATAGTACGCCGTAAACAAACCAGAGCGTTTCCCAGTTGCCAATGCTTAAGGCGACAAAGAAATAGCCCAAGTAACTCGGGAGAAAGCTATTGTTTGCGTGTTCAATGCTCTCTGTTGAGCCTGCCTTAAATTCATCACTGCCGAGTTTTGAACTTAAAAGAATGCTGATGCCTGTTGATAACACCGGAACCAAGAAATAAAGGATATAGGACAGGCTGTTTGGTAATTCAACTAGCCAGTTAAGCCAGGAAATTTCCATTAAGAAATAATCCAGAGCAAAACCTTGCTGAACCAGAAAAATAATCACCAGTAATGATGTGGCATTAAAGGTCAGCAAAAGTCGAAAAAACAAGTTAGCCATTATTTCACCGTCACTTGACCGTTCATAAGCATTGGGAGGAGCCAGTCGCGGAGTGTTGATAGATGTTTATTTTCTTTCTCTAAATTTACTTTTGTTGAATATACGTCAATTACAACTGGATTGAATTTATCAAGTATGTAATTTGGGGGGATAATAATTGGTGTGTTCTTAAGGTTTTCCTGATTAATTTTTTTCTGTATCGAACCGCTCATCATATTAACTACAGGAATATTTTTAAGGGTTAAATGAAGTAACGGATTGGAAAAACCTTCAATAGCTTCAAGTATATGAGCGTGATTATTTACCCAAGATTTTCCATATATGAACTGAAGAACTGGAAAACCATTAGAATCCATTACCGAGCCATCTTCAGCTAAAAGTACATACTCTCCATCAAAAATGTAGTTATTAATGTAATCCATAACTGAAGTAGCACCATAATATGGGATGTTCCCCTGCATTAGAGCCCTTTGCTTTCCTGAAAGAGGAACTCTTTTTGAATCGTGAATTCTGATAATTTGAGATAGAGCTCCGTCTTGCCAAGACTCTGGGATTTCGCGTTTTAGGGTTGGGTTGTAGACCATTTTGCCGCCGGTGGTTTTGTAGGGTTGGCCGTTGGCGTCGGGGAAGTCGAATTGTACAAACCAGTAGTCATACAGCGTTTTTGCCATGGCTTCCAATTCGGCATTAATGCGGTTATTGAGTTCGATTTTGTCATCAATTGCATTAAGTAAACTTACTATTTTCTTTTGTTCAGCAACACTTGGTAGTGGAGCTTCAACCTCGTAAATTCTTTCGGGCGAAGTGTGCTTTACTTTTGAACCTGATGAAGTTAAACGGATTTGTTCCCTAACAGATTTTGTTTTAAACAGATGATAAACATAGTCAGTGATCAGCTTTTCTGAATCAGTTGATATTAAACCTAATCGTTGATTGTGCAGATAAATTCCTGATTCAGGAATGCGTGCGCAACTACCGAGCAGACCAGCTGCTTGCTCGGTCATAGCAACAATAATATCTCCTTTTTCATGAATATAATCTTCAGGAATTTCGCCTAAATAAAACTTTTCTTTTCCCTGTTGGCGTTTAAATCCACCTTCTTCAAAAAAATTCCCTGGTGTAAGGACTATATAGTCTGTTGCTTCATCACTGAAAAACTCACCTTTAAAGGGAAAACCGTGTTTTACGAAAAGCTTCCCTTTAAGTTTGGTTATTGGCCAGTTACTCATACTTCAACCCTGCCAATTGCTTTTTAATTTCCTTTTCAAACTCGTGCGACTGGCTAAATAGGCTGTCCAGATTATCGGTAAAGCCTTGCATTTTGGCTTTAAACTCATCAGGCGTTATATCAATGTATTCAATTTTCACGTCAAAATATTGACCGGCACTGAGGCTGTAATTTTTGGCTGCAATATCTTCATAGCTCACCGCCACCGATAAATCTTCAATGGCTTGTTTGCCATTAAAGACATCGATAATTTTTTGTTCTTCCGCTTGGGTCAGTACGGTTTTTTGGTTTTTGCCGTCTTTGACTTTTTCACCCAAGTTTGAGGCATCAATTAACACCACATCACCTTGGTTGCTGGCATCAATAAACAGAATAGATACGTTGGTTCCAGTGGTGGCGAAAATATTGGATGGCATAGACACCACGCCGGCGAGCATTTTGTTATCGACCAAATGTTGGCGGATTTTCTTGTCGATTCCAGTTTGTGCGGTAATAAATCCGGTTGGCACGACCACCGCCGCTTTACCGGCCGGTTTTAAAGAGGTAATAATGTGCTGCAAGAACAGTTGGTAAATTTCCATTTTGTCCTTGGCTTTGGCTTTGGTTTTAGGAATACCTGCAAAGAATCGCGCTTTATTTTCCTTGCCCTCTAAATCATCACGAAAATCACTGAAATCCATTTTAAATGGCGGATTACTGACAATAAAATCGAACTTTTTCAGCTCGTTTCCGTCTTTGTGATACGGATGCAACATGGTGTTGCCTTGAATGACATTCGGTATCGAATGCACCAGACTATTCAGAATTAGATTTAGGCGTAACAAGTTAGAAGATTTTTGCGAAATATCCTGCGTGTAGATGCTGCAACGGTTTTCACCAATGGCGTGCGCCACATTCATTAACAGCGTTCCCGAACCAGCTGATGGATCATAACAACTGACATTACGAATCTGTCCGCGCTGCTCTTCAGGGACAAGAATCGCCGCCATAATGCGTGCCACCGCATGTGGCGTGTAATATTCCGCGTATTTGCCGCCGGAATTGCTGTTGTAGTCTTTAATCAGGTATTCAAAAATCGTGGCATAGAAGTCGAATTTTTGGGTAAAGATGCGCTCAAAACTGAACTCCACCAGCTTATTGATAATGGCACGGCAAAACGCATCGCGCTTGGAGTCATCGGCAATGTATTGGCTCAGGCGATCAAACAACACGACCTTGGCTCCACCATCGGTTTTAACCGCAAAGATGTCGTTATTGTTAATGGCAATGTCTAAGAGCGTGTCATCAAACAATTTTGCAAAGTCGGCTTCGTTTTGCTGGCTAAACAGGTAGCTAATAAAGTGGTGCGGCTTTAAACGCGCTGTGTCACCACCCATTTGCAGTTGCAGCATCTCCAAATCGTCTTCGGGCATTTGTGCTACAAGTTGTTCCCAATTTTCAGCTTGGGCAAGATTTGGATCGAGTTTCTTGGCTTCAAAGGCGAATTTATCGTTTAGGAATTTGTAGAGAAACGCTTGGGTAATGATCTTGAATTCATTGCCGTCATTGCCCAATCCGTAATGGGCACAAATGCTTTTTAGGCTATCAATCAGTTGTTTGGTTTTTTCTTGAAACTCGAGTTCTACCACGCATTGGCTCCGGTGTTATATTCTTTTAGGTATTCTGCGACCACCAAATGATTTATGTATTTTGAGGTGTCGGCATTGAGTTTAATTTGCTGCTCTTTGTAAAAACGATTGAGCACAAGCGGCATCATCTGCCGCTCAAAATAACTCTCGTTATCGAGGATTTGGCTGTTATTCAGCACTTGTAGATCAGCATCTTCTTTTACACTGATCAAGGCCGCGGCTATTTTACGTTCTGAATCGCTAATGTCATTACGAGCTTGCTGTCTTTCTTGCAAACGCTTGTGAATTCGCGTGTATTTGGCATCACCTTGATACTTTTGGCGCAGTTGATTGTTTTGACGGTTTAGCTCTTTAATGCGGTCGTGAATTTTATTCAGCGCGTCAATATTGGCTGTCATTTCATCTTGAGAAACTTCACTGAGGTTCTTTTTCTTAAACAGTCGCTCCAGCTCTTCTTTTAAAGTAACAAAGGCTGGGTCTTGCTGGTCAAAGTTGCTGGCAAGGGCTTCTCGGGTTTTACGCAGGGTGTTTTTCAGTTGATCTGCCAGCACCAGCTCTTCTTCGCCAATTTTGACAAACTTAAAGATAACATCCTCTAAAGCGCGATTGAGCAAAGCGGTGGTGTCTTGGCCGTTTTCTAAATCCTGTTTGAGGTTTAGCAAATGTAAGTGATTTTCGGTTTCGCGGAATAGCTTATTGAGCTGGTCAAAATCCAAATCATCAAGAAAATCGTATTCGCCTTGCAGACGGATTAGGTTGTATAACTCTTTGGCGCTGCCAAGGACTTTTTTCAGTTGCAAAACGGTCTCACGGTCTTGAATCTGGCTAATCTGGTCAGCAAAAATCTCCGCATTATCAATATCAAAACGGAAAAGCGCGTCTTTAATCTGTTCAATTTCCTCATGGATTTCTTCTTGAGATTTAAACAGGTGCGAGTAGTGCTCCATTTCATCACCAAGTTCCGCTTGGAGTTCGTCAAAATAGGCTTTATTAGTGGCATCGAACTCTTTGCGAATGTCGGCAAAGTCGACCACATAGCCATAGCGAAAGCTTTTGTAGGTGCGATTAACACGAGTCAGTGCTTGCAATAGGTTGTGCTTGCGAATAATACGCCCGAGGTAAAGCTTTTTGAGACGCTTGGCATCAAAGCCTGTGAGCAGCATGTTGTAGACAAATAAAAAGTCGATTTTGCCAGCTTTAAAATCATCAACCCAATCTTTACGCTCTTGCTTAGTGCCGATGTCATGCAAGATCAGCGCGGCACTTTTAACCTTGTTTTTATCCTTCAGGTTAGCGATGTAACTCACGGGTGCGGGTTCTGCTGCCATGAGCGTTGGAGTAGTGAGTGTTTCCGGTTCGGTGGCTTGAGGATTTTCTGCTTGTTTGCTTTGAAACAGTTCAAACATCTGTTTGGCTTGCTCAGAGCTGTCGCAAATCACCATTCCACCAATGGTTGAATCATCGAGCGTACCTCGGCTACGTTCAAAGTCGGTGATGATGTAGTTCAACATCGGTTCAACAAAGTTTGGGTGCGCATAGGCTTTGCGCTTGTCGAGATCACCCACTTGCACTTCAGCTTCTTCCAAAGCTTTCTGTAACGCTATCTGATATTGGGTGGAAATCTCTTCGCGAATCAAGCGTAAGGTGTAGCCATCGGCAATGGAGGCGTTGTAATAGTATTTGTGAATGTAGTCGCCAAATAGCACGCGCGAGTTGTAATCATCGCCCAATAATGGTGTGCCAGTTAAACCAATCTTGATGGCATTGCTGTCAGACTGAATGAGGTTAGCCAAAAAACTGCCTTTGGGGTTGTAGCTGCGGTGGACTTCATCTAAAAAGTAAACGCGCTGAATCGCGACATCGTAATCTTTGGAAGACACGACATCTGGGTCGTCTTTGAATTTCTGGATATTGACCACGGTGATTTCAGGCTTACCAGAGTGATTATGAATTACCTGTGTGGCCTTAATGTCTTTGGTAAAGGCATCACGAGAACTGATGGTATGAACTACCAAGCCCCGGGCAGTGAATTCTTGTTGTGCTTGTTGCAAAAGGTCTAAACGGTCAACAATGAAATAAAACTTGGGAACAACTTTCTGTTTTTGAAAAAAGTCGGTTAAAAAACGCACGTTGTAGAAGGTCAACGCGGTTTTACCACTTCCCTGCGTGTGCCAAATAATGCCTTTTTTGACGCCTTCATTCAGTTTGTTTTCAATGGCTTTGGTCGCAAAGATTTGCGGGTAACGCATGATGTGTTTTTGCAGGCCTGTGTGCTCATTGACATACACCAGCGCATAGCGCAATAAGAACGCTAAACGCTCTCGATTCAACAAAGACGTGCAGATGCGATTAGTAGGGCGGTTTGGGTCTTTATTGGTTTGAAATTCCGGACTGTTGCGAATGACTTGGTAGTTGGTATCCTTGAGAACGAATAATTCGGTTTCTTCCGATAAAGGTTTGAGCAGCGCAGTTAAGTTTAATACTTCCTCTTCACGGAAGTAGTTAAACACTGGCTCTTGATACGAACTACTAGCGTAAAAAGCACCTTGTATTGGCTCTGGATCCGTATCGTCGTATTCCATGTTGTTGGAAAAAATCATCAACTGAGTGATGTTGGCAAAACGCTTGAATTTAGGATTTTGGAAGCGGCGGTTAATTCTTTCGCGCTCGGCAATAATGCCATCTCTATTATTCGGTTTTTTCACCTCAATAAAGACCAGCGGCATGCCGTTTATGAGCAAAGTAATATCTGGGCGGAACTCTTCATCACCATTAACACATGGCAATTCAGTAACAACATGAAAGCTATTGTTATTGAAGTTCTCGAAATCAATCAGCTTAATATTTGACCGGCCGGTTAATTTCTCAAAAAAGGCTTTTCCAAGATCTTCGTTATCCAGCAATAAAGCGGTTTCTTTTAATAAACGATCAGCATCTTCAGTGTTCAACTCAGGGTTGATTTTTATGACGGCGGCTTTAAAAAGCTCTGGGAAGATATTGGTTTCAAGGTCCCAAGACTGCTCTTTCAAAGAAAGGTAGGTATATCCCAGTCTGGTCAGATGCAGAATGGATGGGATTTTTACGCGAGTGTCTTCGTTATGCTTTTTTGCCGCCGCCATTTACCGTCACTTTATAGCTTGATGAAAACTTTCATTTCCAAGATGGATTTTTAAAACCTACCCGGATTATAGCTACTTTGTACCTGCTTGTGTTTGTTGGCTTACGGACGTTTACTGATAAGATGGAAATTTATTATTTAGAGAGTAGTACGGTGTATTCGTTTTTCTTTGATCCAAATATCCTTTTTAAGGAAGTAATGGGAACTGCGAGCCTGACTGGTGCGGCTGACGAATTACCTGTTGATAAAAAGACGTTTAGAAAAATATCTAAAGGGCAAAAAGTTTCTACTGGGACTCAAAATAAATTGAGAGGCTTTGCCCAAACGAACTTTGGGGTAGATTTAGGTGATTCCGATAGTATATGGCTCGAAGGCGAGAGGAATATCCTTCCTCATGCACAATGGAAAGGTTTTTTGTCTGGTGTGAGGCATATCAGTGATGGTCGAGAGAAGAGTTTCTTCTTTGATCAAATTGAACGGTTGCTTGATGAAGATATTAAGATTTTTCAGCACTGTATGGAAAACAAGGATTCGCCTGAAAGCCATCAGTTTTTCTGGAGTTCAGATCTTGCAAGGCAATTACTTACTCCTTACGGTTTGAAAGAGATTCCTGCCGAAGAACATCATCAAACTTTACGGGAGTTAGGAGCTTGGTCTCTAATTTTTTATTTTATCGGCTCATGTGAAATAACGTTAAAGCAGAAGCATGATGTCGAGATTGCTAATAAATCCTTAGTTGAAGATTTCTTGCCTAGTATTGTTGATGGAAACATTGTATGGCCGATTAAAAAGCTAACGGATTTTTGGACCGAAACATTTGCTGTGTCAGTAAATAAGTTAGCCGAATTTATGCCTGCGAAAGACGATTTAGATAGCGAGTCTAAGGAAAGGAAGTTGGATTATTGGAGGAGTGGTAAAAATGAGCCAGATATTGACTCAGAAGAATCACTGTTTGACTGGTTAGAAAGCTTTTGTCCTGATGATAAGTCAATAAGACAAGAGTTTGTTCGATTTCAGACGGTGATACTGCTACAGCGATTTTTTAATTTCCTGCTCAAGAATAAGGTTGAGCAGGAAATGTCAGTAAAGGCGTTTTCTATTTATAAAATTCACTATCAAGAAAATTTCAATCGCTTTTCAGCTTGAGGACATTATTTCCCTCGTGATGGCGCATTACCTCGACCGCCGCCAGATGAATTACCAGTTGTGCTAGGCCAGTTACCGCCATTGCCTGAATGAGATGATGGACGACCTGATTGATTTGCTTTAGACATGAGATTTCTCCTAGATAATTTGTTTAATGAAGCTGTTGATCGGCTTCGTGATCATTATCTGGTTAGCCATAATCTGCGCATAGTGAAGAGCTGAGGGAAAATAAACGTTACA
The DNA here is from genome assembly GCF_963677875.1 of Thiomicrorhabdus sp. NCBI lineage: Bacteria > Pseudomonadati > Pseudomonadota > Gammaproteobacteria > Thiotrichales > Piscirickettsiaceae > Thiomicrorhabdus > Thiomicrorhabdus sp. The sequence continues at coordinate 154,737 of NZ_OY782564.1, forward strand.
CCGTTACAATCCTCTGTTTATAAGGGCGACAGTGTTGGATAAAGCGTTACATGTTAAAGATTGGTAACGTTTAATAAATCGCTCAATCCCTTATGTTTAAAGCCTTGTAACGGTGTAACGCTTTGAAAGTTACTTTTGAGGTAGATAACGCTTAAATGCATCGTCGAATTGCTTTGTTTTATACCCTTTGCATGGCTGGTTGTAATACCGAATCGTGTTGGATTGAATTCCAAAAGGTTTAAGCATTCTAGAAAGGTTATTTGTTGTTATTGGCTTTCCTTTATTCCATTCTTGCCAAGGCCGTTCTTCTAATTCAAGAAGAGTAGCGATAAGAATCTTGGATGGTATTTTGTCTGATTTATGGTTGGTTAGAATGCCTCGGATATCCTCCAATAGTATTATCTGAGGAGTAGGGTCTTCTTGCCGGTTATTTAATAACTGATAAGAGGTAACTACTTTTGTTTGCCAGTTTTCACTTGCTAGGCTTGCCAGAGTGAAAAGTGGTATCCAATTATCGACTGCCCGATCATTACCTTGGTGCGGCGGCTCTATTTGTTGAGAGTAAACTGAATTGGCATTATCTTTTGCCCATCGAATTAGCTTTCTTCGCTGCTGTGTCATTTGCTTTGAAAGGTCTGGTGGGATGCGCTGAGTCTGTTCATGATTCATTTTTCGTCTGAGTTCAATGCAAATTCCCCGATCCATGATGGTGCCTTGTAATGGTTTGATTGATGCAAGCACCATTGGCGACCAGGTGCTGTATTTTGTCGGGGTATGGTTGTCGCCTTCAGATCTAATTACAAATGCACGATTTTTTGCATGACCACTATTGATGATTCCTACCATTTCATCATTCCGGTTAGCGATAAAGGTGTCTGCTTCATCAATGATTAGTGTTGGTTGATAGGCCTGAATAGTTCGATATATAGCGGCTTTAGAAATACTAGATGCGAATAGGGCTTTGGAGGAAAACGCTTCTACAAGATCCAAAACGGTTGATTTTCCACAGCGTTTTTCAGGACTGTGGACAATCAGTTTAGGAAAAATACGAAATGAATTAATAACGTAAGTGCTGGCAATCCATAGGCTAATAGCCGTTGAGCCTCCCAAGGGAATAATGGCGTGTTTTTTAATAGTATCCTCAATCTGATTGAGTATTTGATTGAGTTTTACAGGTTCACCCCATGGCTCTAAAGATTCGATAACTTCTGGCTTGCTGTTCTGAGCTTTCTCATGTTTTACGAGTCTATCGAGAGTGGCTACCCTCATGCAGAGTATTTCAGCTTCTTGTTCGCGGCAGCGTTCATACTCGATTTCTGACAAGGCTGCTAATCGATGCAACGTTTCATCTTCAGTTTCTCTAGATGGCGCTACGGAGTTTTGAAACTTTCCTTTGGCGTCAATGAAGCTAGGTGAATTGGTCATGGTAAATCTCACTCTTGTAAAAATTAAGCTTGCTGCTCGAATTTCATCTGAGTGGTGTTTTCAAAAACCGGTAAGTTTTCACGCCAAGCTTCTAAGTCGGCTTCTAGATAGATAACTTTTCGCCCAATCTTACGAAATTTGGGAGCCTTTCTTCCTCCGAGAAGGCCTGTTGTTCTGCTGTTACGAATCGAGCATTCTGAAATGCCAAGATATTCTGCGGCCAACTTGCTGTTCAACGATTTGTTTTCTAATTTTTCACTCATGTTTATATTCCTATTGTCTATGTAAATACCTGTAAGGGTGCTACTTGTGATGAGTGAAAACTTTACCGCTTTTGTAAAATTTGTCATTATTGGCAATTTGGCAATAAGTATGTTGCCAATAACTAAAATGTTGCTGAAAGCCTGTGTAAATGGGGTTTTGATATTGCCAAAAATAAATTTTTCGACATTAGAATTGCCAATATTAGTAGAGCTAGAATTTGATGGTTTTCACATTGATTATTAGGGAAATACAAACTGATTGTTGGGCTTGAGAGTTACCTGTCGCTCCATAATCAGCCTGTTAAGAGTGAGAAAGCTCGCTTAAGCAAACATTTTTGCAAAGCTTTCAGAGACTGCTTTTTCTAAAGTGTCTGGTTGAAGGTGGCCGTAGTGGTCAATAATCATTCTGATATCACTGTGCCCCATTAACTTTGCAACGGTTAAAAGATCACTGCCATTCATGACAAGCCATGAAGCAAAGTTGTGACGAAGTGTATAAAGATCAAGAGAGTCGGGTAATTCAGAGAATTCTTTGATTTTCTTCCAAGGTTTTTTGAGTGCGGTATCACCAAGTCTCTCGCCTTCGGGATTGGAAAAAACGTAACCCGATTTAGGGTTTGCATTTTGAACACGCCAAATTTGTAAAATGGTTGCCAATTCATCGGCGATTGGAAAGGTTTTGGCTTCTGGTTTTTTATGAGCTGTTTTTTCAATGGTTTTGTGAATGGTGGCTGAATCTTCGTAAAAATGAATATGTTCCCAACGAAGACCATAAACATCACCATTTCTGAATCCTGTATAAAACATGGTCAAAACAAACGGCTTTACATAATCAACAAACTCTAGGTTATCCAAGTTGGGCAGATAGGCTCTGCCATGCGCTCGACTATTTCGGCGACCTTCACGTTTTTGCTCTTGATATTTATCTAAGCCAGCAAACAACTGATGAATTTGTTCTTTGGTCAAATAACTGCGCTTTGATTTGCGCTCTAAATGAACCTCTTCTGATTCATGAATTTTGTCTAAAGTGACTTTTGCCAGTGGATTGTCTGTAAGCACACCTCTTTTGACCGCATCATTGAGTAATGTTTTTAATGCTCCGTAGGCACGCTTTTGAGTAGCGAATGCTTTACCATTATCAATCATTTGGGCTTGCCAGGCGGTAATATCCCTCGCATTCAATTCAGTCATAGCTTTTTTGAAAAGGTGGCTGAAATGTCGGTCGAAGATTTGTCTGGTTTCTCGACCACTTTTTTTCGTATCTAAGATTTTGGTGTAAATTTCATCTAAATAACCTTTGAGGGTGTTAGCAGCCTTAGCTTTTTCCTCATCGCGCTGCCTTAGTGGGTCGTTACCACGAATAATTTCAGCATAAAGCTCTCTTCCACGCTTCCTTGCTTCTTCAAGAGTCATCGATGGGTATCGGCCTAGTACAATATTACGCTGTTTGCCGATAGAGTCTCGGTATAGAAGCCTCCAAGAGATTGAATTTGAATTCTTTTTTAGATGTAGTCCTTGGACAGAATCATCACCTAAACGATTGTGCGGATAATTGTTGTTAATCCATTTTGTGATATCTGACTTTTTCATTGTTTTTGACCTGTTGGCGTGTTCTTTTTAGTATAAAAGAAAAAGTCAACAAATAGTCAACAGGTGAAAAGTGTTTTCAAGTGCTTTTAAGTGCAATGGTAGATGACTAGATTGATTTTAAGTTATTGAAATCTAATATCTATTTTGTATGTGCTTGTCTCTGGATGTCACTGGGTGCATGTCGTGTTTCCACCTTGACATGGTGGGGGTCGGTGGTTCGAGTCCACTCGGTCGTACCAATTTCCGTTCTTCAAGTCTAAGAACAGCAAATTCCTGATACCTTTAGCTTGAGCAAGCGCACAGATTCAATTAAAGTAAATGCCTGACCACTTCGAATCTGGTTTTCTCTCTTGAAATTTTCGCCCTTTATCCTCGTTTTTTCCCTGCTTTCCAGCTTTGCGCTCTTTGGTTGCAGCTTAAATTTAAAGCATGCCGACACTCAGAAAATCACACTCGTGCAAGCCCAAAACGGCAAGTATTTTACAACCATCGAGCTAAATCTTGTTCGACTGAAAACCGACAAGGAAAAACAACGGGGTCTGATGGGCGTAAAAGAGATTCCTCTCGACAGAGGCGTCATCATGGAATACTCCACGGAAGACAAACGCGGCATCTGGATGCCGAATATGCGGGTAAAAATCGATGCGCTTTTCTTCGACTCAAGCGGGAAAATCACCGCTTTATTCCGCAATTTGATTCCCTGTAAACCACAAAACCCATGTCCGGCTTTCAGAGCCGAAAAAACGCAGTTCATCATTGAGACTTCGCCCGGTTTTATCGACCGTCATAAGATTACTCTCAACAATACAAGATTACAGCTCGAGGAGCGCTACCTTTCCGATCGGTAATAAAAAAGCCGCCTGAGCGACTTTTTAAACAATCAAAACCAACGAAGTAAGACGCATAAAATCAGTCCGTCGTCCCCGTCGTCCCGTTTTCTTCGTCATTGATCGCTTCAATCGCCACGACAGCTCCGGCAGCCAACACCACTCCGACAAGTGTCGCTCCTGCCGTCCCCAGCCCCGCGCTTCCAGCCGCGGCCGCGGCCTGTGTTGCTGTGCCAGGGGTGTACGATGACTGCGCAAATGCATTCTGCACTCCAAAAGCCAATAAAACCAAACTTAAACTCACAATTTTCTTCATCTGATCCTCCAATCATTGCCAAGATAGCAGTTCTAATTATTGCTTATTTGGCAACAAAAGTAAAAACCTGGTAACCAGCCGACAGAAGGCAGGCCTGCCAGCCCCTCACCTCATCTGAAAATCTATCCGGGCACCCCTTTCAAATCACCGCCATTCTCTAAAAACGCACACGCCGAAAACAAGCGTCACAAAAATGAAATTTTTTATAAAAAACTGTTGCAAAGCCTAAATTTCTCCCTATAATACGCACACATCAAGCGACAGCTTGAACGAACTATTCCCCAATAGTTCAGTTGGTAGAACACCGGACTGTTAATCCGTATGTCCCTGGTTCGAGTCCAGGTTGGGGAGCCAAATTCAAAAAAACCGCCTTCATGGCGGTTTTTTTATTTCCGCTCTTAATCTTCGGTTCCTCTCTGCGCATTGCATCTTCCCGATTTCGACCACATAATACTGCCTTCATATGCTTTAATCCCAAAGCATCCATCAAAATTCAGCACTCGAGACGATAATGGAAAAGAAAAATTATCTGGCACACCTGAGAAAATTGCTTGAAAAGCAATATGTCGAAGTTCAGCAATCGAGCAGTCGATCCCTTAGTAAGAATGAAAGAATCGAAGGTTACATGGAGGCTGGTCTTGCTTCTTCTCTCGTTACCAGCAAAGAACTAAAGCACATCATTAACGAAGCCCATTTTTCCGTCTTCGGCGTCAATTTTGACGACCGCTGCGATGCCAGCATGCAAACAGAGAGCCTGTTGGACATTCCAACCTGGATACGACAAGGCATCAAACTTCAGAATTAAGTCGACTTTGAGCAAGCAAGCGCTTCCCACAACCGACGAATCATCATAAGATCACATTCGCCAAGATTGAAAACGCACGTCCCTTTAAAAATAAAAAAGCAGGATTAAGTATACTCAATCCTGCTTTCAGCTCTTCCCAATTGGACTTTGTCGCCAACCAGACTATCAGTCGAAAATCGGCGAAGAACCGATCAATCCAACAAGGTCAACTCGACTCGGCGGTTTTGCGCACGCCCCTCTGCTGTTGCATTGTCGGCAACCGGATTAGATTCACCCTCACCAACAGCCGCCATGCGTTCCGCTGCAACGCCTTTTGACACCAGATAACCTTTTACGGCATCGGCGCGTTTCTGAGACAGTTCCATATTATAGGCTTCGCTACCCTGACTATCGGTATACCCTTGAATTGCCAGACTTTTCTTAGGATGTTTCTGCATATATTCGGCATAAGCATCCAATTTAACTTTCGCTTCTGCAGTCAATTCAGCCTTATCCAAAGCAAAAAAGCCGACAAAGGCCGCAGGCACATCTTCAACCACGATGGTTTCGACAATAACCGGTTCCGGTTCTGGAGCCGGCGCTACCACAGGCTCAGGTTCAACCTTTGCGACCGGCTTTGCCTCGGCCTCGCCACCACAGGCTTCATTGTCTTTCACCCAATTACTATTACGAACGCACCCGCCAAACTGATCACGAACAATTTCACCGTTTGAATCCACCACATAGCCGGATTCACTTGCCGCAGCATGAACCGGTGTGTTTAAAAACAGCGCGGACAACGCAGCAACAGGCAAAAAAACGCCGATAGACTTTTTCATAATTTTTTCCTTTTATCTAATTTCCAATTGAGCCTGTCTGGCAGAAATCGCTCCGTTTTACCTTTGAAAAACCGTGATGAAGGGCGGTTTTCTGCAGAAAGCAAAACGCCAGAAGCACAGGGAATGACATGGCAAATTGATCCAAGTCTCGCGCTCAATAGGCTTAGGCACCACTGTAGCCTAAAAAGTAGAAACAGGTCTAGAGGCCTGTTTGAAAAATTTATGAAGAGTTTTTGATCATCCCATAAAAACAAAACCCCGAAGCCGATTACCGGATTCGGGGTTAATAAGCGTTCCGAACGGATAGAAGGTTAGAATTCCTCCCACTCGTCGCTTAATTCATTGCGCGAGACCGCTGCCGGTTTGGCTGTACGAATCCGAGGAATCTCCTCCACTTCAACACGTTTTATCTGAGGCACATCCGCAGCCGATTTATCTTGAGTTCTGCGTTTTTGCACCGCGTCAACGAAGCTGTCGGAGATTTCGAAATTTTTCATCTGATCCACCAGCTCAAGCGATTGCTGCTCAATACCGGCGGCACTGTGAGCAGATTCTTCTACCAGAATCGCATTTTCCTGAGTATTCTGATCCAGAGAAGCGATCGCCTGATTCAGTTGCTCAACTCCTTGCGCCTGTTCGTTTGAGGACGCCGCAATCTCGGAGACAATTTCCGTTACCTGCTGAATGGCATGATTGATTTCATTCAGTGACTCGCCGGAATTCTGTGCCAGCTTGGTTCCCAGTTGGATTTTATCGACCGATTGATCAATCAGAGACTTAATGTCCTTGGCCGCTTCAGCAGATTTCCCGGCCAAAGCACGAACTTCACCGGCTACGACAGCGAACCCGCGACCATGCTCACCAGCTCTTGCCGCTTCGACTGCAGCATTCAATGCCAACAGATTGGTCTGGAATGCGATTGAATCAATCAAACCGATAATCTGTTCAATTTGCGCCGAAGAGTCTTTAATCTGTTCCATCGCCTCGATAGTTTGAGTCATGACTTCGGCACCCTGCTGGGTTTTCTGAGATGCACTGATCGTCAAATCATTCGCCTGCTGGGCATTCGAAGCATTGTTTCGCACGGCAGCAGTCATTTCTTCCATTGTAGCCGCAGTTTCTTCAATCGACGCCGCCTGTTGCTGAATTCGGCTGGATAGATCGCTATTGCGCTGTGCAGTGGCTTGCGTATCTTTAGCGACATCCTCAATCGCAACATTCACTTGAGCCAAAATGCTCGACAGATTATCCATCGAAGTATTAATTGCGTCTTTCATCTCGCCAAGGCCGCCTTCGTAATCCCCGTCAACCCGCTTGGTCAAATCCCCCGCCGACAAACGCATAACGACATCGGAAATATTTTCGTTGGCGGCTTGAATCGCCGAAGACATATTGTTGATTTGCTGTCCCAGATCGTGAATAAAACCATCCAGCGCGGAAACATCGATCTGTTCACCCAAATGCCCGATTGCCGCCCGTTCAACCATCACTTTCAACTTGCCTTCGACATCACGCTGCATTTTTTCCAGCTTCACCTGCTCGGTGACATCTCTCCACTCGGTAACAAAACCGTCGCGCTTACCGTCTTTCCCCCATCGAGGATTCACAATGATTTCCAGATGCAATTCACCCAAAGTCAGATTAGCCGTGTAAGTTTCGGTCAGATTGGCCAGCAACTTACGCTGATGAGCCGGATGGACATGGAAAATATCGATATTTTTGCCGATCAGCTCATCTGCCACAAAGTGCGGCAACATTTTTTGAATATCCGCTTCGACTTTCTTCAACGTCTTAACAATCGAAGGGTTCATATAAGTAATGTTCAAATCTTCATCCGCCAGCATGATATTGGATTCATCCTGGTCAACCACCGTTTTAATGCTTTCGACAAAAGCCATCTCTTTCTGCAGATCTTCGGAGCTGCTTTCGGAAACACTCAGTGCCCGATCAAACGGCTCGACGATTTTCGGTTTAATGAATAACTCAATTGACAGCCAGTGAAAAAGCGCTAAAACGCCAATCAGAACCGCAACGCCGATCAGTTGCGAACTTCCCGTCGCACCGACAAGCAAGACTCCAATGACACCGACTAAAATAGACGCCAGCAAATAACTGTAAAAATACTTGTTGGCAATTTTCCCTGTGACTGGTTTCGACATGTTCTATCTCCCATACCCTATAAATAAAGCCGTCCAACTCTTCCGCTACAACCTGATAAAGCCGGATGATTGCATATGTGTTCAATCTACTTTTGTTTACGGCATGCTTTCCGATTCCTAAATCTTTTTTTCACTGTGCCCATCAAAACTTGTTCCAGATCAAGGTGAACAAAATCGAAACAATAGCTTCACATTTCTTTAGAAAATATGGTTAAAATGAAAGCGTAATTAAGTAAAGCAACCAAGAAACATTCTTAGAATATTATGAAAAAAATTGTTATCCCCGTTGCCGGCCTCGGCTCACGTTTTCTCCCTGCGACCAAAGCGATTCCCAAAGAGATGATCACCCTGGTTGACCAACCGCTGATTCAATATGTTGTCACCGAAGCAGTCAAAGCAGGTTTTACCGACATCATTTTCGTCACCCACTCATACAAACAAGCCATCGAAAACCACTTCGACAAAAACTTCGAATTAGAAACACTCCTCACCCAAGCCAACAAAACCGCCCAGCTGCAAAAACTAGCCGACATCATCCCGGAAGACATCAATATCGTTGCGGTTCGCCAACCGACCGCCTTGGGGTTGGGGCATGCTGTACTGTGCGCCGCTTCGGCAATCGGAGATGATGATTTTGCCGTACTACTGCCAGACGTGATCCTTAACGAAGAATCCGACGATTTGAAGAATATGGTCGCCGCTTTCAAGAAAAGCGGTAAAAGCCAAATCATGGTTGAGCCGGTACCGGAAAGTGAAGTCCATAAATACGGCATCGTTGACTGTCTCGGCGTCTACCTGTGCGGACATCAGTCTTGCAAGATGGTCAGCATCGTCGAAAAACCGAAAACGGAAGAAGCGCCATCTAACCTGTCGGTGACCGGGCGCTATATTCTTGATAACAGAGTTTTGGAAATACTAAAAACCACTCCGCGCGGAGCGGGTAACGAAATCCAGTTGACCGACGCCATCGCTCAACTCATGGATGAAAAAGGCGCAGAAGCCTATTGTCTCGGAGGCACGAGTTTCGACTGCGGAGACAAACTCGGCTATCTGAAGGCAACCGTTCAATTCGCACTCAAGCATCCAGAACTGGGTGAAGAGTTCACTCAATGGTTAAAAAGTTTTGAGATATGATCAATACCAACGCATTCCAAGTTTTAACGCAACTGGCGCCAGAGTATAAAAAAACGCATTTAAAAACCTTCTTTACTGAAGGCAATGAGCGTTTTGAGGAATTCCACATCCATATCCCGGGAATGTTGTACGATTTTTCCAAGCAGAAGGTTGACCATCAGATTGTCGACAATCTCCTGCAAATGGCAGAAGAGATGCATCTTTCCGACTGGATTGAGAAACTGTTCTCTGGAGAAAAAATCAATGCCTCCGAAGGGCGCGCCGCCTGGCATACCGCGCTGCGCGATATTGAAACACCTCTGCCTGAAGTATCCGAACAGTGGCGCAAGATGGAAACCATCGTCCATGAACTGCACAATAAGCAGTTGCGCGGCTATGAGGGCAGCCCGATTACCGACGTCGTCAATATCGGGGTCGGTGGAAGCGATCTCGGCCCTCTGATGATTACTCATGCTCTGGAAATGCAGAAGCATCCTAAAGCGCCGCACATTCACTTTGTCTCAACCTTGGATGCCCGCCAACTTGAACAGCTTTTGGCTGAACTTAATCCGGCAACCACACTGTTTGTCGTAGCCTCCAAATCTTTCACGACCATCGACACCCTTTCTCTGGCGGATACTGCCAAGTTCTGGATACAGCAAAGCACCGATTGCCCGCGGGCGATTCAACATCACTTCATCGGCATATCGGCAAACCCGCCAAAAATGACTGAATGGGGAATTGCCGAAAACTTCCAGCTCAATTTCTGGGACTGGGTCGGCGGTCGTTACTCAATGTGGTCGGCAATCGGCCTGACCATCGCCCTTGAACTCGGAATGGAAGGCTTCAAAGACTTACTTGCCGGTGCCCACGCAATGGATACCCATTTCCGGACAGCCCCTTTCAAGGAAAACATTCCGGTAATGGTTGGACTCATTGGCGTCTGGAATACCAATTTCCTCGACCTTGCCGGACAAGCGATTCTGCCTTACGATTCGCGTCTGAAATATTTTGCCAGTTACCTTGAGCAGCTGGAGATGGAAAGTAACGGTAAACATGTCCGCCGCAACGGAGAGAAAACCAGCTATCGAACCTGTCCGATTCTATGGGGTGAAGTCGGGCCGAATGCCCAACACGCCTTCTACCAGCTCCTTCACCAGGGAACGGAAAAAGTCATGGCTGACTTTATCTTGTTCATCCACGGCCAGACCAAGAACGAGCGTGGCCAGTTCCATCACAATTTGAACATTGCCAACTGTCTGGCACAAAGCCGGGCAATGATGATCGGTCAGGACAGCGAAGATCCGAACAAGGTCTATCCCGGAGATCAGGTTTCCAACACGATTTTGATGAACGAAGTCAATGCATATCAGCTTGGGATGCTCGTTTCCCTGTACGAACACAAAGTTTTCGTACAGTCGGTCATGTGGGACATTAACCCATTCGACCAATGGGGCGTTGAACTCGGCAAGAAAATCGCTCTCGACATCCTTAACCGTATTCAAACCTGCGATTCCAACGGGCTGGACAGCTCCACCGTCGGCATCCTAAAAACCATCTGGAAAGACAATAATGAATGTTAATGTATTCGGCTCCAATATCAGCGCTATGGTCTGTGCGGCCTGTCTGGCCGAAACCGGTAATCAGGTTACCCTGGTCGGCCAGCCTAAAACCGGCAGTCCGGAACCGGGCCTGTCAAAACTCATCGGCGAACAAACAGCCAGCGGCCGTTTGAATATTTCCTCAGATTACGACCTTGAAGCAGATGTACACATCCTGTCTCTGCGGGCCGATAACAGTAAAAAAGCGATGGAAATCGCCGAATTGCTATCGCAGTCATCCAATCCGGATCATTGCCTGATCATTCGTTCTAACCTGGATCTGAAAGTCATTCAGGAAATCGGACGTAAGGCGAACATGCCAGTGATCGTCAACCCCGATTTTACAGCAGAAGGTCAGGCAATCAGTGGTTTTCAGAAACCCGACCGCCTGATCGTCGGTTGCAGTGACGACTACGCCTACAAACGCTTCAAACTGCTGTTTGCCCCATTTAACCGTAACCGAGATATCTTTATTCAGATGTCTCCGGAAGCGGCGGTACTGACCAAATACGCCACTAACGTTTTAATTGCAACCCGTATCAGTTTGATGAACGAGCTGGCTCGAGTTGCAGAAAGTACCGGTGCCGACATTGAAGAAATCCGTCAAGGAATGGGAAGCGATAAACGCATTGGTTTTACCTACCTCTATCCCGGAATCGGCTTCGGCGGAACTCACCTGACCCGCGACTTGCAGAGAATGCAGAAATTACTGGATAAATCCGGTTCTCAACAAGGTCTGCTGAAAACTGTCTACGAGATTAACCAGCAGCAAAAAGAGTTGCTGTTCCGTAAAGCCTGGCAACATTATCGTTGCGAGATGGAAGGTCGTCATATCGCCATGTGGGGGGTTACCTACAAACCAAACTCCAGCGTGATCAAAGAAGCTCCGAGTCTTGCCCTGATTGAAGCCTTTATTCATCAAGGCTGCCATGTTCACCTATACGACCCGAACCTCGGCAGCAACTTCCATAACTGGGTCAGCAAAACTTTCGACGCTTCTCAACAACCGAGAATTCATATTCACCTGGATATGTACGAAGCCGTTCGAAACACTGACGGTCTTTGCGTTACTACGGAAGCCAAGCAATTCTGGTCCCCAGACCTGAAACGTTTGAAACAGGATATGAAGATTCCGCTGATCCTTGATGGCCGTAACATTTACGACAAAGACTGGATGAAAGAAGAAGGCATGATCTACTACGGCGTCGGCCGCTGAATCAATAGCACTTCAAAATTTTTATTTTCAGGATGACTTTTTACAATGTCAGAAAAAAAACTTGCCGCTTTTAAGGCTTACGATATCCGCGGCGAAGTGCCGAAAGATTTGAACGAAGAACTCGCCTATAAAATCGGGCGGGCGTTCGCCAGTGATTTTTCCCCAAAAACCGTCGTCGTCGGACACGATATCCGCTTGGAAAGTCCCGGGCTCTCCTCCGCATTATGCCAGGGCCTTATGGACAGTGGTGTCGACATTTTCCACCTTGGGCTGTGCGGAACCGAGGAAGTCTATTTCGCAACCAGCCATTACCAAACCGACGGCGGGATTATGATTACCGCCAGCCATAACCCCAAGGGCAATAACGGAATGAAGCTGGTAAGCAAAGGATCGGCGCCGATCAGCAGCGATTCCGGCTTGCGGGAAATGGAACAGCGTATTCTTAACGATACCTTTGAAGCCCCTGCTCAAAGCAAAGGACAATTTTTCGAAAAACACGACAAAACCGCTTACATCGAACATCTCATGAGTTATGTCGATTTAAACACATTAAAACCGTTTAAGTTTGTCGTCAATGCCGGAAACGGCGCCGCCGGCCCGACCTTTGACCAGATCGAAAAACACCTGCCTTTCCAAATCGTCAAACTCCACCATCAGGCCGACGGCAATTTCCCGAATGGCATCCCAAATCCGATGATTGTCGAAAATCGAACGGCAACTTCTGAAGCCGTCATCAAAGAACACGCCGACATGGGAATCGCCTGGGACGGCGATTTCGATCGTTGTTTCCTGTTTGACAATCAAGGGAATTTCATCGAAGGTTATTACCTTGTCGGCCTGCTCGCCGAAACGCTGCTGGCCAAACACCCTGGAGGGAAAATCGTTCACGATCCGCGCCTGACCTGGAACACCATTGAACAGGTCAAACAAGCTGGAGGAGAGCCAATTCTTTCTAAAACCGGGCACGCTTTTATCAAAGAACGCATGCGCAAAGAAGATGCCGTTTACGGCGGTGAAATGTCGGCTCATCACTATTTCCGGGATTTTGCCTATTGCGACAGTGGAATGATTCCGTGGTTGCTGATTGCCGAATTGATGAGTAAAAGCGGTAAAACCTTGAATGAACTGATTGTCGAACGCGAAGCCGCCTTTCCGTGCAGCGGGGAGCTGAATTACCGCGTAAAAGACAGCGCTTCAATCATCGCCAGTGTCGAAGAATTTTACACTGCGCACAATCCTGTGATTGATCGTACAGATGGATTGAGCATGGAGTTTCCGAACTGGAGAATGAATATCCGCTTATCGAATACCGAACCTTTGCTTCGCCTGAACGTCGAGTCCAGAGGGGATAAGGATCTGGTCTGGAGCAAGGTTGCGGAAATCGAAACCATGATTAAAGCTTAAGCGTCACCTAAAAACGTCAACGCTCAAGCTTCTTCAGCAAAACAGCAGCAGCACTCGACAGGGTGTCTGCCGTTTTTTCTTTACCGACTTTTTCTGTTTCGCTTTCTCTTTGATCTGAGTTCAAATTCTTCCGCTAGCGAATTCTCTGCATCCAAAGGATGGCAATCAACAACAGTACCGCCGCCGGAGAGAGAGCGCCAAGAATAACCGGCCAATGATACACCACGCTTAAATTACCAAGCAGCTGATTCAATAGATGGAATCCCATTCCAATCAGAACGCCGAAGAAGATTCTTTGTCCCATGCTAACCTGTCTCAAAGAGCCGAAAATCAGCGGAAACACAATTGCAATCATGGCAATCACCACTAACGGCATCGAAACCTTTTTCCAAAACGCCAACTCATAATCCCCTGCATCCAATCCGTTGCCTTTCAGGAAAGCGATGTACTGATACAAATCCCAGATGCCCAGATACCGGGTTTCCAAATCCAGTTTGACGAAATCTTCCGGAGCCAGAGGGAGATGCCCCTGGACCTGATCGGTCAAGGTATCGCGCAAGCTCAATTGCGCAGGAAAACCTTCCAAAAGCGGCAATTCCCATCTCAGCTCGCTTCTGCTCGAATCATAAAATAACCAACTACCTTCCCGATAGCGGGCTGAATCGACTTTTTCGAATTCACGAATTTGGTTACCTTCCAGACGATAAAAGGTCAGATCGCGCAACTCGTTCTGAGACAATACCTGACCAATATGGATATATTCGTTATCCTGGCGAACCCAGAACCCCTGCTCACTACCGACGGCAATATTCTTATTCAAGGCTTCGGCACGCATCTTGACCGCATAGGCTTCACTCTCTGGAGCAATCCATTCTCCAAGCGAAGCAATCACCAGCCACATCAGCAACGCCGTTTTCAAAACAGCACCCAGAATTCGCTTAACAGACCACCCCGTCACTCGCAAAACAGTCAATTCAGAACGATTTGCCAGCCCACCAAGCCCCATTAAGGTGCCAATCAAAAGCGCGATCGGAAAAATTTCATAGCCGTATACAGGCACTTTAAGCAAGGTATACAAAACACCTTTCGACAGAGTATAGCCATCGGAAAGCTTACCCAGCTGATTCATAAACTCGAAAAAGGAAAGAATCACCAACAAAACCAGCATGACCAGAAAAGTATGCAGCAAAACCGTCTGCCCGAGATAACGTTCGATGCGATTCATTACTTTTCGCTCCCTTGCAGACTCAAAGAGCCATTAACGGAAGTCCGCTCCGGCATTGGAATCGTCTTCTGCCACAAAGCCCAAAGCAGATACAGGATCGGAATCGGCCATAATCCGACCCAGCCGGGCCAGATGCCTTCTTTTATCAAATCCTGACCGTAAACCAACAACTGGTTATAGACAATGTAAGCAACCAGAGCAATAAATAATTTGGCAAAACGCCCTTCACGCGGATTGGTTTTGCTTAACTTCAAACCCAGCAAACCGAAAACCAGCAAACCGAAAGGCGTCACCAGCCGCCACTGTAAGATCGCCTGATCTTCCGGACGATCCGATTGCCACAATTCCGCCGTACTCGCTTCGAATTTTCCCGGCTTTCCTGCTGCAACGCTCAAAGCAGGCAGAGCGCCTTCAAAACGCTTGAAAGTTTGCACTTGCAAACCTGCCTGCTCGCTGCCAAGCCCTCGATAACTCCAACCGGACTCCAGCCGCAAAACAATCTGGCTCTGTTGCTGAATGAAACGACCTTTTTCCGCAACCAACACCCAGGGCGTTTCCCGCTCTCCGTACTGAATCCACACATCCTTCATCCGACCTCGGGCATCAATGTCTTTTGCATACAGCACGCCGGCGCCGTTCGGCAGAACGTTGAATTTCCCGGGAATCAGCCCGGCGACCGGCGAAATTTCCTGAGCCTCGCGAATCAACTCTCGCTCCGTCTGATAGCTCCAGGGCGTTACATACAGCGTAATCCAAGCGGCGAAAATGACCAGTGGCAGAAAAAACCACGTAACCAGTTTTTTAAAATAGCCTCCGGAAATACCGCAACTTTGCAGAACCACCATTTCCTGATCCTGATACATTCTTCCGAAAGCCAGCAACACACTGATCAAAGCCACCAGAGGTAAAAGAATTTCCAAAGCGGCGGGAATCTTCAAGAACAGCACCTGCACGACCACTGATGCAGGCAACTTGCCCTCTACCGCCATTGCCAGTAATTTGGTCGCCTCAGTACCAAAAGCGATCAACAGCAGTACGATCAAGACCGCAAAAAACGTTGCACTCAATTCTTTGATCAAAGTCTTATCGAGAATTCGCAAATCGGCTCTCTCCGCGTTAGAATAGGGTAAATTTTTTTAATAGCTCAAACCGTCGAACCTTGTGCATCGGAAAAAGGCGCTGACACTTTCCCGAAAAGTTCTAAAACGCCCATTATACAAATAAAGCCGTTCTTCCTTGCCGTTAAAGCAGCCCGATCGCTTCAATAAACTCCGAGCACTCACTCAAGACGAAATTATGACACAACCGTAGAGTTCAGGTACACAGCGCATGAAACCCATTCAATTTCAATTTCAAACCGATTTACCAAACATCGACACCTTATTAGTTCCAGTCAATCAGGAAGGGCAGGTTTCCGAGGCACTCTCTTCACTGCCGTTTTTTTCCGCTCTCCAAAAGCTGACGACAGAACTGTTTGAAAACGGGGATTTTTCAGGCAAAACCGCCAAAGCACAATTACTGATCACCCCGTCGGACATCGCGGTGCGTCGTTTGATTCTGATCGGGATCGGCGACACTTTGACAACCAAAAACTATCTAAGCTGCCTGAAATCCGCCGCAACCACGCTGGATCACTGCGGCGCCCTGTCCGTACTGAATGCTTTGGCTCTCGTCTATCCGGCAGAGCGAGATCAGAGCTGGGCTTTAATGCAAAACGCCCAGGCTTTCCAACGCAGCTTCTACGACTACAGCCATGAAAGCCGCGGCGAACATACTCCGAAAGAACCGACCCTTTCAAGTATGAGTTTTCCTTGCGATGCAGACAATGCCTCGGTGCAACAGGGGCAAGCCACAGCATTCGGTATGGCCCTGACACAAGACCTGGCCAACATGCCAAGCAACTTCTGCACCCCCAGCTATCTGGCAGAAACGGCGCAGCAGCTTGCCGATGAATACGGTTTTGGCATTGAAGTGCTGGAACGCGATGAAATGACAGCCATGGGAATGGGCTCTTTTATGGCGGTCGCGCAAGGAACCAAAACCCCACCAAAAATGATCTCTCTCCGCTACCAGGGAGCCGGAGATTCCGCCCCAGTCGCTCTGGTCGGAAAAGGAGTGACTTTCGACACCGGAGGCATCTCTTTGAAACCGGGAGCGGCAATGGACGAAATGAAATACGACATGAGCGGCGCGGCAACCGTTCTGGGAGTATTCAAAGCTCTCGGTGAACTTAAGCCCGCCATCAATGTCGTCGGCGTCATTCCCGCGACGGAGAACATGCCTTCCGGAAACGCAATCAAACCGGGTGATGTCGTCACTTCTCTGTCAGGACAAACCATCGAAATCCTGAACACCGATGCCGAAGGCCGTTTGATTCTGTGTGACGCTCTGACTTACGCCCAGCAGAAATACCAACCAGAAAAAGTGATCAATATGGCCACTTTGACCGGTGCCTGTATTATTGCCCTCGGCCATCACGTTTCCGGTTTAATGGCCAACAATCAGGAACTGGCGGAAGCCATTCTCAAATCAGGTCAAAACACCTATGACCGCTTCTGGCAGCTTCCATTGGGCGAAGAATGGGATGAGCAATTGAAATCCAACTTTGCGGACATGGCCAATATCGGCGGGCGTTCGGCCGGCACAATTACCGCAGGCCAATTTCTGGCGCGCTACACCAAAGACGTTCCATGGGCCCACCTGGATATCGCAGGAACCGCCTGGGTCAGCGGCGATAACAAAGGCGCTACCGGACGTCCGGTTCCCGCACTGGTTGATTTCCTGATGACTCAAATCTGAAGCAGCGGCCACGGATCAATGAGCGAACAACAAGACGTTCTTTTCTATGTTTTGAACAGTCACTTACCGCAGGAACGCGAGGCGTTTCTGCATCGGCTGATTAACAAAATCTGGCAGGAACGGCGCCATTGCGATGTTCGCTTCGAATCTGTCGACGATGCTCGACGCTATGATCTGGCTTTGTGGGACGCCAAACCACAGAGTTTCATCCCGCATGGCCTCGGCAAACATCCCGCCCCAATCCGGCTATACAACGACAATATCGCTGATCCGTGCGGTGATGTTCTGATCAATCTTCACCCGGAATTTTTCGAGCATTTCAAAGATTACCGGCGCACCATCGAAGTACTCGATCAATCCGAGTATCTGATCCAAATGGGACGGGAACGATGGAAGGCCTACAAACAGCGAAACATCGAGCCAACCGTGCATAAAATCGGCTTTTAAACGACCTTTTCCAGACGTCGAACAAAATATGCACAGCCTTTGCAAACTTCATTAACGAACTCGCCTGCTTTTCTGAGATAATGTAACCTTTCAACTCGAATGGCTTGCCGACTCGAATCCATGAAACTGTCTAATCGTGTTCTACTTACCTTATCCGTCTTCGGATTCAGCCTGCTTCTGTCCCCCTGCTCTTCGGCGGCAGAAAGCTCTAAATCTGTCGTTCAATCTTTCTGCAAAGAGTTTTCCACGAAACTGAGAACCGTAAAATATCAAGGATGCATGGATTTTGACCTGCAGGTTGCTGGCCTGAAAAGCAAAGAAAACCGGCCGCTAACCTATCGGGAATTCACCCCTGACGATCCAACCAATCCGGCCCATAACGGTAAAATTCTGTTCATCAGCGGAATTCACGGTGATGAATACACCGCCATCAGCATTACTTACCTGTGGATGCAGGCAATGCTGAAACACCAATACAAAAGCACTCAGCACTGGCTGTTCATGCCGCTCGCCAATCCGGACGGCTTGCTTGGCAAAAACCCGGCTACGCGAATGAATGCCAACGGCGTTGATCTGAATCGCAACTTCCCTTCCCCAGACTGGGATCGCTGGGCACTGAAATACTGGAAACACCGCTATGCCAAAAACCCGCGCCGCTACCCGGGGCCGGCCGCCGCATCGGAAAATGAAACCAAATGGATGGTTCAAGTCATCGAGGAATTTCAGCCGGACGCGATTATTTCGGTGCATGCGCCATACGGTCTGTTGGATTACGATGGGCCGGAATACGCAACACCGAATAAAATCGGTATTTTAAAACATCGGGAACTGGGAACCTTTCCGGGTTCTTTGGGACGCTATGCAGGAGAATACTTGGAAATTCCGGTCTTAACTTTGGAGTTAAGAGCCGCAAACACCATGCCCGGTGAAGCGGAAATCATACAGATGTGGCAGGATATCGAAGACTGGGTTCAAGAACAGGTTCCGACTTTACGTGCGAAACGTTCATCAACGGGAACCACCGCTCTCCAGCAAACCGAAAGTAACACCAGACAGCATTAAAAGTATTAAAACGGCACACTGCAAAAAATGGGCTGGGATTTCCAAGCGCTTACCTGCACGGGAAATCCATCTCGGTGACAAAATAGAAAGCAATAATTGAAAACGTTAAAAACAAAACGTTACCCAATCGCACTGGCTAGTGCTAGATTAAAGAAGGCTATACCCGAGTATTTACCTTCACAGGCTCTTCGGATTGCAAAACCATTCTCCAATCCCCCTCCGGATCTCTCTGCCAGAATTGATGAACCAACTCATTTTTCTTATGCGATGGGAAAGTGACATAAAACAGATTTTTTTCGTTCGGATAACGATACACGCTCACGTTCTTCCAGGGCACTTTAGCATAGTGGTCTCCCAACCAGGCTTTCACTTCTTTGAGAACGACTTTTTTATCATCACTGAAGGTAAACGCCTGCTTCTCTTCGTCGACAATGACAACAGGGGTCGAATAAGAAAGCTTATAGTCACTTAACAGCTTCTGCATCGCGTTGTTGTTCAGAACGACACAGCCGCGACTGGCACGCGGGGCACGCGTATAGGTGTCGCTCGGCACGCCGTGCAACCAGATTCCCGAACCGGTTTTTCCCTGATTTCGATCCCATTTGTTCGGGTAATTAAGCGGCAAGGCACCAACACCATACAAATCAGGCAACATGGCTCCCGGCAGGAGATCGACCACATGGTAAACGCCAAGTGGCGTGCGCAGATCACCTTCTTTCTGCTTGCCACTGCCTTTACGGCCAATGGTTACATAATAATCCGCCACTTTCTGCATCTGGCCGGTTTTCGGATTGCGCTCATACAGATACAGACGGCTTTCATTCAGGCTGACAACCAACAGATGAGGTTGATCCGCTGTTTTCAAGACATATTTATCCAATCCCGGAGCCTGACGCATCGCCGACTGCGCAAAATCCCAACGGACCCGCGCCTCATCTTCCAGCTTGGCCACTTCTTTACCGTAACGCTTGCGAATCTCCGCCATCAACTCAGTATCACCGGCTTTCAATGCCATCAAATCCGCTTTCATCAATTGCGCCAGCTTATATTTCGGATATTGGCTACTTAAATCTTCAAAATGCGATAAAGCACGATCCAGAGCCAGACCCTGAATCGATTCCAGACCGGACAACAGATTCTGTTCCGCCTCGGCGACTTCGTCCGCCAGAGCCGGTACACTCAACATGCTCGAAAGCGCTAAAGGCATCAACAGGTTTCGAACAACCGGTGAACCTTGAGCAAACTTAGTCTTCATCGCTAGTGGCCCTCTCACTTACAATTTTCCAATCACCCTGCTTCGCCTTCCAGACCAGAGTTTTATGCATACTGTCCTTAAAACGATCCGACTGGTAGCGCTGCGAGAACGTTACTTTGCGTTCGTCCGAAGAAACCTCTTCAACTCGAATATCATCCAGATAAATCCGGATAAATTTCGGACGCTTCAGAATTCGCTGCCGTGACCGCTCCCATTCAGAATACGCCATACCGTTCTTCGGCACAAATTCCTCTCGATCATAGAAGCTGAGATAGCGATCAACATCCTGAGAAGCCCAAGCCTGACGCCACGACTCAACCAAACCGGTCATTTCCAGAGCATTAATCGAATCCGCCAAATTGAACTTAGGCTTGCTGATTTCAGGCTCGGATTTCGGTTCCTGATGGCTATTGATTGCAATAACCAGCTCTTCTTTCGGTTTTTGCTTCTCTTCGCGACTGTTCTCTTTTTTCGCAGGCACCGGCTTGGCTTCTGCAATCTGCACAGGCGCAGCGCTTTCGGCAACTTCATAACCCAGCCATTCGCCCTTAGGTTCTACCAGCTTGCTTTTACTGAAAACATTTTTATAGGCTTTCTGTGCCTGGTAGGCGTAAATCTGGTTCAGGTTATCCAAAGTCGTCGCAATTTGTTTGTCAGACTGGAGAGACTGGTCAAGCACCCTTTCCGCTTCATCATATTTACGCTGTTTCATAAGAATAACCGCGAGATTATTCTGCAAAGCTCTCTGTAACTCGATCGTGTTTGTCGGATTGCGTTTCAGATCCATCCAGATTTTGTACGCTTTATCCAGCGCACCGCGTTTGGCGGCATCTAAGCCGTACTGAAACTGCTGCTGCTGTTTCTGAGGAGATAGACCTTCAGCGACAGCGAGAGGAGAACTCAAAACAAGGCACAACGCCAAACATCCTGCGTAAGGAAGCGAAACCGGGGAAAATCTGAAAAACATGAATTTGCGTAAGTTGAATGAAGAATGCGCCTGCATAAGTCTGATCTAATCTCGTAAAAGCGATAAGTAAAAACCGTAAATATTATAAGTATCTTATTCTAACGTAAATCACCGATGCCAACCATGCCGCTTTTCAGAGTTTTTAAATGATCTCGAAGCTGCGCGGCGCGCTCGAAATCCAGCTCCTTCGCCGCCTGATACATCTGTTTCTCAACCTGCTTCATTTTTTGCGCTAATTCCGCCGGACTCAAAGCGTCTATCGGTTGATAGTCACCGCGTTCTTCGGCAGCTTTGACATTGCCCACACCTTTTCTTCCTTTGGAAGCATACGGCGAATCATCGAGAATATCGCTGACTTTTTTATTCAACGGCTGCGGAACGATACCTTTAGCCTCATTGTAAGCGACCTGCTTGGCGCGACGCCTTTCCGTCTCGTCGATTGCCGCCTGCATGGAACGGGTGATCTTATCCGCATACAGAATCGCCTTACCGTGGACATTACGGGCGGCACGGCCAATTGTCTGGATCAGGGAGCGCTCGGAACGCAGAAAACCTTCTTTATCCGCATCCAGAATAGCAACCAAAGCCACTTCCGGAATATCCAGCCCCTCCCGCAACAGGTTGATCCCGACCAAGACATCAAATTCACCCAAACGTAAATCGCGGATAATTTCAATCCGCTCGACGGTATCGATATCGGAATGCATATAACGCACCCGAACTTGATGATCCTCCAGATATTCGGTCAGGTTCTCCGCCATGCGTTTAGTCAAAGTCGTCACCAGAATCCTCTGACCTTCTTCGGCACGCCATTTGATCTCACCCAGCAGATCATCCACCTGAGTCAGAGCCGGACGCACTTCCAGTTCCGGGTCGACCAAGCCGGTCGGGCGCACGACCTGTTCCACGATCTTGGAAGCGTGATCGGCTTCGTAATTCCCCGGGGTCGCGGAGACAAAAATCGTCTGGGGGATCAAATGCTCGAATTCATTGAACATTAAAGGGCGGTTGTCCAAAGCCGATGGCAAACGAAAACCATAGGACACGAGATTTTCTTTTCTTGAACGATCTCCCTTATACATACCGCCAATCTGCGGAATAGTGACATGGCTTTCATCAATGACCAGCAAGGCATTTTTCGGGAAGTAATCCATCAAAGTCGGAGGCGGTTGCCCGGCGTCTCTGCCGGAAAGGTAGCGCGAGTAATTTTCAATCCCCTGACAATACCCCAACTCCATCATCATCTCGATATCCAGTTTGGTCCGCTCTTCAAGGCGCTGGGCTTCAACCAGTTTATTCATGGAACGCAATTCATCCAGGCGCTGCTTAAGCTCAACCTTAACCTGTTCGATCATTTCGAGAATCCGTTCTCGCGGAGTCACATAGTGGGATTTCGGGTACACGGTTACCCGCGTCGGGCGACTTAGCACTTCGCCGCTTAAAGGATCGAACCAGGCAATCGAATCAACCTCATCATCAAACAGTTCGATGCGTACGGCATATTCTTCCGCTTCCGCCGGAAAAATATCGATCACGTCTCCTCGGACGCGGAAAGTCCCGCGCCAAAGTTCGATATCATTTCGCGTATATTGCATCGAAGTCAGACGAGTCAGAATATCCCGTTGTGAAATTCGGTCACCCAAACGTACCTGTAGAATCATTTTAAGATACATTTCCGGATCCCCCAGACCGTAAATGGCGGAAACGGTCGCAATCAAAATCACATCATCACGTTCCATCAAGGCCTTGGTCGCCGAAAGCCGCAGCTGTTCAATCTGCTCGTTGACGGAGGAATCCTTGGCGATATAGGTATCCGATGCCGGAACATAAGCCTCCGGCTGGTAATAGTCATAGTAGGAGACAAAATATTCAACGGCATTATTCGGAAAGAACCCTTTCATTTCACCGTATAACTGAGCCGCAAGGGTTTTATTATGCGCCAGAATAATCGTTGGACGCTGAACTTCTTGAACCACGTTCGCAATGGTGAAAGTTTTCCCGGAGCCGGTCACCCCTAATAAAGTCTGAAAAGCCTCTCCGTCTTCAAGCCCTTCGACCAGCTCCCGAATGGCAACCGGCTGATCGCCATTCGGGGCATATTGGGAAACCAGATCAAATTTCTTTGCATTAACCGACACAATAATTCCTTGAATAATTCCTTTAAATCAACAGCTAAAATCCAGTAAAATGCAATAAAAGCCTTTTATTGATATATGTTATCTATATCAATGCTGAATCGTCTTCAGCGTCTTCTCAAATTTCAGAGCAAAATTTGCGTCCACCGTGGCCTCGTAATCAGGCCATAGCGTATTATACAAGCTCATTTACATGCGGAGAAAAACTATCGATGAGCCCCTTATCAGACCGTGTCAACCGAGTAAAGCCGTCACTCACTCTTGTCATCACAGCCAAAGCCGCCGAGCTGAAACGCGCGGGAAAAGACATTATTAGTCTCGGTGCCGGCGAGCCGGATTTTGACACGCCTGAGCATATTAAAAATGCCGGTAT
This sequence comes from Thiomicrorhabdus sp., assembly GCF_963677875.1. Taxonomy (NCBI): domain Bacteria; kingdom Pseudomonadati; phylum Pseudomonadota; class Gammaproteobacteria; order Thiotrichales; family Piscirickettsiaceae; genus Thiomicrorhabdus; species Thiomicrorhabdus sp. Next base: position 178,537 of record NZ_OY782564.1, read on the forward strand.
CAACGCCATCCGCAGCGGACAGACCCGTTACACCGCCGTAGACGGCATTCCGGAACTGAAAGAAGCCATCATTGCTAAATTCAAGCGTGACAACCATCTGGAATACGGGATGGATCAGATTCTGGTTTCTTCCGGTGGAAAGCAGAGTTTCTACAACCTTTGCCAAGCCGTGTTGAACGATGGCGACGAAGTGATCATCCCGGCACCTTACTGGGTTTCCTATCCGGATATGGCGTTACTGGCCGGCGGCCAACCAGTCATCATCGAAGCCGGTATCGATCAAGGCTTTAAAATCACACCGCAACAGCTTGAAGACGCGATTACCGCCAATACAAAAATGCTGGTTTTGAACAGCCCGTCCAACCCGACCGGCGCGGTTTATTCCGCACAAGAACTGGAAGCGTTGGGAGCCGTGTTACGCAAGCACCCGCGCGTCTTGATCGCTTCGGACGACATGTATGAACACATTATGCTCGGCGAAGCCAAATTTACCAATATTCTGGAAGTCTGCCCGGATCTTTACGAACGCACCATTGTGCTGAACGGCGTCTCCAAGGCCTATTCCATGACAGGATGGCGCATCGGCTATGCAGGCGGCCCGGCAGAAATCATCACCGGTATGCGCAAAGTGCAGTCACAAAGTACCTCCAATCCCTGCTCGATTTCGCAAGTTGCGGCGACAGAAGCCTTAAACGGCTCTCAAGCGTGCATTCAAACCATGCTGGTCGAATTCAAAAAACGTCACGAGTATGTCGTTGAACGCATTAATCAGATTCCTGGATTCAAATGCCTGCACGCCGATGGTGCTTTCTACGCCTTTATGAACATTGAAGAAGCTATAAAAATAAAAGGCTATACTACCGATACCGAATTTGCCGGCGCACTTTTAGAAGAAAAACTGGTTGCTGCGGTTCCCGGCTCCGGCTTTGGAAGCGACAACCACCTGAGATTCTCTTTTGCAACCAGCATGGAAGCCTTGGTTGAAGCCCTGGATCGCGTCGAAGAGTTTATGAAGTAACCCCGCAAATAAGCATACATTTGAAAAGACCCCGCTTCAGGGGCTTTTTTATTGACGGCAAAATGACCTGAATCGGTTAGCGAAAAGCAAAAAACCGAATCCGGATTAGCAAAAGAAGATGACAATATAGAAACTTTGCTCACACTCACTCAGCATCGGATCGATCCATCGCCTTCCCAAAACATTGAAACCAAAAGAAGTTCATCACTCTCGGGCTTGGCTGTAATCGGGTCTCTCTCTCAAAAACACGGGAAAACGCGGCAAACCATTACGGGTAGTCCCAGAATACTGAAAAGTGATCGTTCTGCCAATCGGAGGAGGCGCCTTCCTTTGTTCATCACTCAGACCGCTACCAATGTAAATCTGCGTTAGCGATCCGCTTAAACGAGGAAACAGCCGCTTCTGCTGTTCCGGCAGCAACTCACAACGCAAACTGCCAACCATGCCTTTGAAACGCCCTTCTCCCGGCCTGTACCCCCGAACAATGCATTCGGCATCTTGCTTGGCTTTGACTTTTAAGGCAAAAGCATTACGCCCGCCTTGATAAGGTAAGTCACCGCGCCGCACAACCAAACCTTCGCCACCCTGAGCCAGAACCAGATTCAACCGACCTTTAAAATGCCCTTCAGTGCGAATCTGAGTTTGCGGTATAACGTGCAAATACGAGCTGTAATGCCCACCAAGAAAGCGATGTACCTGTGATAAACGCTGAATCAAATCTCCCTTCCGATCAGGTGCATCAAAAACGTAATAGCCGATTTTAACCCAGCCCATATGCGGTTTTTTCTGAGTTACCACCGACAGCGTTTCCGAGAATCGGCCGCGATCAATCCACAATTCGCCATCCAAAGGAAAGTCCGGAAAGTTTTCCGTAAACCACTTTGGCGCGGAAAAAACGTTGCCATTTCGACTCACTAACTTGCGTCCGTTCCAGTAAGCTCTGACGCCATCCAGCTTTTCACTCATAAACCAACCGACGAGGGATTGACCAGAACGATAAGTTTCCAGCAGCATCAAGGATTGTGATGTCTCGAGAGAGTTTTTCTCTTTAGATGCGGACATCGGTGAAATTTCTTTTTCCGCAGCCAGCGCTCCTGAAAGAAAAAAGCCTGATGCAACCATCAGGCAAATAGCACTAAACTTCAACATCATCAGCTCTATTCATCAGAGAAACGCAGATCGGCCTCGATTTTTTTCAGCGTTTTACTGCCGATCCCCTTCACCACCAACAAGTCTTGCGGGCTTTTACAGATCACTTTTTGACAATGATCGGCAATGGCTTGTGCTTTAGCCTGTCCAATACCGCTCAATGCTTGGGCAATTTCTTCTACCGAAGCCTTATTTACATTCACAGCTTGGGCATAGACCGAAGAAGTCGTCAGCCAGAGAGCAGGAAGTAAACAGAAAAATCGTATGACTTTCATTTTCGTTTCTCCTCAAAAAATCAAACAAAATACGTAAATAATCGTATTAAAATTTAACAAGAAAAAAAGAGAATGCAAATAAATTTCTTTTATATCAGACTGCTGATTCCCAAAACTGAACAGTTAAACGCATTCGGAATCAATTTGTCCGTAATAAAACATGCCATAAAAAACATACAATAAAAAAGCCGCACAAGGCGGCTTTCTGGATAAATCATCCAGAGAATGATCAATCCAAAACCTGATCAAAACTCTGTTTCAGATTCTGCAGATCCCGGCCTTCCGTCATATCATAAAGATTGTATTGGCGTTTCAGTTTTTGCCCACCGTCGCGAGTCAGGAACTGCCATCTTAAATTCGACGATTGCTTAGTTGATTTAAAGGTAAATAAATCAAACGGTAGCGTGATATAGAAGCCCTTATCGAAACTTCCTTCGCCAAACTGTTCAGCAGTTACATCGGTTTTGGTCGCCCAAACCCCCATTTTGGCTCCATTACGGAATTTTCTGCTCAAATCCAATGTAGCCCCCGTGTCTTTGGCCAGATAGCGCCCGGCACTTAACTTAACGGTGACATCCTCAAATCCTTCATAATAACCGGTGACGTGCCCGGTAAAGACCGAATAATCTCTGAAGCCAAAACGCTGATCGAAATCCCGTTGCTTCACATAGTTCGCATCCAGACCAATGGACCACTCTCTGCCGAAGGGTCGATATAACACTTCCGCACCGGCACCGCCATACATGGATTCCAGATAACCGATATACCCCATGGCAAACCAATCCGGCGCAATCTTCGCCGTGTTCACCAGTTGCAGATTGCTCATCCGAAGTTTGGAGGTTTTTAAATACTCTTTGATATTGGTTCGCACTCTTGGCAAATTAGAGGGCGCAACATAATCAAATTCGTTATAGTTATCCAGCACCCCCAGCTCCAAGCCACCAGCCAGCCAGGTGTTTGGCCGAAAGCGATAAGTCGCGTCGGCGTTCAACGCTAACTGATACAGCAAAAAGGCATCCGGCCCACCGTAACTCCCCGAAAAACTCGGACTGAGCTTATAACTGAAATCCGCTTCTTGTTGATACACTTTCTTCTGATGATCCAGCAAAGGATCGGAAGAAAATTCTGAAATCGCTTCCACCGGTTCGGAACTCAACTTTAGCCTGGCCGCATCATCAAATTCATTTCGATTCATTGAAACTTCCGAAAGAGGCATGCCGTTTGCCGTTTCCACAAAATGAAATTCAGAGAGCTTTTCCGGCAGACGGTTACTCAAGACTCTGGCAGCCCGTCCGATCCCCTTGGCATCATCGGTATAGGATTTCTGTGCCGCCAGCACCGTTACCTGATTTTCGGAAACATAAATTGAATCGACATCGTAACCCGCCTTTTTCCTCAACGTCTTGGCCAGCTGAGGCCAGCCTTCGGCTAGCTCATCAGGTTTCTTAACCAGAATCGCTTCCGGATTTGGATCCAGGTACTTTACATTTCCGGGATCGATAAAATTCGTTTTCAAGCTTATCCCGACCATCAGAGTATCGCCGCGAACAACCCCTGCCTGCAGATCAAAATTTGCATTTGGCTGATAAACAACAGCAGCATTAACCGGAGTGGAAACCTTGAATTTATTCCCCAAGGGTTCATGTTGATAATCATTAGCGTCGTATTCAACTTTCAACGTCAACGGCAGGGATTCCAGAGAATAGCTTACCCCGGCAAAAAATGCCGCCTTTTTACCGTGAAACGGTTGCCAAGAATCCAAGCTTCCAGCCTGATTGACATTACTGGTTGCCTCCTCCCTCTCTTTCATAGAATCCGACAACCAGCCAAAAGGATTATCAACATGACCTCGCGTGCCGAGATAGCCCCAACCGATCCCGGCAGAAAAATCGAAGTTACCCCACTGTTTGGAAGCAACAAGATATTCGCCTGAAAACAATCCGGTTCCACCAACATCACGCATCCCCAAAGCGATTTCCGGTCGATAGAATCCTTCATCCAATAAGCGGATCTTCACATCCACCGATTTATCTTTATATCCCTGAGTACTACCTGCGCCATAAATTCTATTTGAAATATCCGTATATTTAAACAGAACTTCAAGCCAAGATAAGGGCTGCGCAAACACCACAAAGCGACTGTAAGGCGAAGTATTCGAAAAATGCACGCCAAAATTACCGGTTTTCTCCATACGCGCTGTCGGCATGGCGACCAACCCTACATCACCGGCAACGGTATGAGAAGCAGGCAGACCGATATCCTGGGCATAAGCCTCAAAACCGCAGGCAGACAAAAGCCCGATCAATAATGCTCTTTTCTTCATTTTTCAATCACCTGAGTCGCCAACCAATTTAATATCAATTGATTCAAATTCTTATGATCGTCTCCCAGAATTTTTTCCGGGAATAAACCAACAATCCAGCCACCAGGGGAAACATAGCTCTTCCGGTTGGACCAATAGCCCACTCTCACCGTGCTGGTTTCGCCATTTGCTTGAACAATACCGACGTAACCGGCCTTCAGAAAAGGCAGCAGTGAGAGTGAATTCACACGCTGCTCAATACTTAACCCCGGATCGTAATCCACTCGGTTTTCTGCAAAGCCAAGCAAATGAATCCAATCCGGTCTTGAAGGATAATGCAACATAATCATTTGATCGATCAGCGGATTAGCGTTTTTGCGAGTTTCAATCAATGTTGGGAATAAGCTGAAGCGCGTGTCTCGACCTGTCACCAGCTGAGATTCAATTTGCGCAATTAAAGATTCAGTGTAAGCAGTGACTTCCAGAGGGAGCGATTCTCGGCTTAACAGTGATCGAAGAGATTCAAGCAAATACGCCTTTTGTTGACTCTGCTTCTCTCTTAAATCCGCACGAATCAAAGCGGCTCCGAATAGATAAGCACAGGACTGGAGCTTTGCCTGATTAACTGCTTGCAACAAAGTCGGTTCTTGAGAAAAAACTAATTCTTGTGCGGGAGCAACACAACCGGTATAGCGAACATGAACCGCCGATGAAGCCGACATTGACACGAAAGAGAAAATAAGAAAAACCGATATTGCATACAACTTCGTCATACAGCTGGTTCCTTCACAATCATCCAGGGTTTCACCACCTCGTAATAAAATTCCGGTGAATCCGGCCCCCATTTCTGCATCGATTGCCAGACAAAGCCGCTCTCAGGGTCAATCCAGTAAAAATTGTTATGAAAATAATTCAATGCAGGGACATTTAAACTTTCTCTGACGCGCATCAACCTGACATTTCGTCCCAGATGGCGACGCTCTTCCAAACCTTCGGAAATCAGATTTAAAGTAGCTGGCACCCCGAAATGACGCCGATTCAAATAGTCGATATTGATCTGCAACGATCGTAGAACCTGTTCATCTCCATTCGGGGATTGTAGAAAACGCTTCCATGACCAATGACGCAATGCATCGTTATCAACGATTTCCAAATCGGCATCATGCGGAGTGTTCAGCAAACGAATGATTCTGCCATTCTGAGTTTGCAGACTGAATAAATCTTTACTAAACCATTTCTGCTGATCCTCTTCCAAATACCCAAGAGGCATGGAAATATTCGAGTCACCATCAATTGATACCACTAAAGTGGCATATTTCAGGGCCAGAGCTTCTTCTTCGGTAAATTCAACACCACCAATCAGAGAACCGACCGATTTAACAAAAGAGGAGGTTGCACTTTCTTCCGTATTATAGGAAGTACAGCTACTAAGCAGAATTGCACTGCAAAAAAACCACAAAACACGCATCATTGAAGAACCACTTATACAAAAAAAAAGCCGCAATCAGCGGCTTTTTTTAAACGACCAAAAACTTAGTCAACAGTTCCAGTTGTTCCGGAAGTGTCATCAGCGTTATCAACACCAACAGCCGCCGTTCCGGCAACAATAACACCCATTGTTGCCAAACCACCGATACCGGCCGCAGCACCACCGGCTGCCGCAGCACCACCGGCTGCCGCACCGGCACCCGCTCCGCCAGCACCCGCTGCTGCACCTTCAGCCTGAGCGAAGGAAGGAGCAGATACTGCCATAGAAACCGCTAGAACAGAAAATAAACCAACTAATTTTTTCATGAGGATAGTCTCCAATTTAATAATCGAATTGCACTACTTCATTATTCATTATTTTGAACAAAAGTAAACCATTAAAAAACAACAAAATTAATCAAAATTAAGTACTCAATAAAATCATCGCGCAGACAAGGCAACTCCACCCTCTTTACGCATATAAACTCACTGATAACTCAAAGTTTTCAAGACAATAATTCTAAATTTCGCAGAGGATTGGATACCAGGCGCTTTAACAAACGTTTATCTTTCAGTACCGAATCCAAAGCATCCAGATAATGCATGCTGTGCGCATCGCTACCAACAAAATCAACCATCCCAGCCTCAAGCAATTTCAAAGCGTTTTTCTTCACCATCGGCGAGTAAAATTCGCTTAAAGAGATCAGGTTTAACTGAAACAGTACCCCCCGCTCTTTTAAAGCCTCTATTTTTGAAAAATCAGTGAAGAAATACGGATAACGCTCCGGATGTGCCAATAACAGTTGATAACCGCCCAACTTCATTTCATGTAACCATTCATGCAAATGCGGCATCGGAGCATGGTGAGACAGTTCAAATAGAAAATAGTTATCGCCAAAAGTGAGTACATCTCTCTTGGAAATCGCGTCCATAACCGTCTCATCCAAATAATACTCAGACGCTGCCTCGATCTCGATCGGTAAACCTTCCGCAATGACAGCTCGCTGCAGAGCCTTACAGCCTTCCAAAATCGTTTTCGAGTCGTTTGGAAAGCGGTGGCTCATGCTGTGTGGGGTGGTAATCAATTTTTGATACCCCATATCGACAAAGCGGCGAACCACTTCCAACGCTTCCTGTAAATCCTCCACTCCGTCATCAATCCCTGGAATCAGATGAGAATGCAGATCTACCTTAAACGGATTTTCGAAAACCTCTGGCGAACGCTTAACACCAAACAGGTTTTTGATTGAAGAAAACATCTAAGCACCGATCGTCAAGATAGCAGGTCGAGCACAGTGGACACTACTTTGCTTCACCATACCCATAACCATACCCATAGCCGTAACCGTAGCCGTAACCAGACGAATCGGCCATTTTTACACCATTAAAAATCAAACCGATATTCTCAATCTGATGTTCGTGATGCATTTTCTGGATCGATTTCAAGAAGTTCTTATGCGAATAATCCGCCTTAAACATAAACAGCGTAATATCCGCCAACTGAATCGGCATCATTGCATCAGTCACCAAACCAACCGGCGCCGTATCGATAATCACATAATCATATTCTTCAGAAAGCGCCTTAATCGCCGCATCCAGAGAAGAATTCATTAACAGTTCAGACGGATTAGGCGGCATCGGCCCTGCAGTAATAACATCGAAGCCACTCTTGTCATCTTTATAACTTTGGATAATTGCATTCAAATCATCTTTTCCTGACAATAATGTCGACATTCCAGCCTGATTAGAGAGCATCAAACGTTCATGCAAACGAGAACGGCGCATATCCACATCCAAAACGATGACTTTTTTACCCGACTGAGAAATAATTTTCGCCAACTCCGCCGTTAAATAGGTTTTACCCTCTCCTGAAATCGATGAAGTAATCGCTAACACTTTACTTGACTGCTTACTGACAACAAACTCCAGATTGGTGCGTAGTACTCGCAACGCTTCATAAAAAGCTTGAGGATATTTTTTGCTCTGCTCCGGAACCACACCAAATACCGGCAATCTCGTTAGTTTCTCTAACTCTTCTGTAGAAGTTACTTTATGGCGCAAAGCATTCCTGATCAATGCAACAAACACACCGAGCATCAAGCCGAGAATAAAACCAACAACAACAATCAATCCCCTCTTCGGTTTAATTTTATCGTCTTCATCCATAACCAAAGCATTATCGATTACTCGAGTTTTCGACACGGTTGAAGCTCTTTGAATCGCTGTTTCCGCACGCTTTTCCAAAAGATAGAGATAAATTTTCTCGTTCACCATGTATTGACGCGTCAGGCCTGCCAAGCGCTTCTCGGTATTAGGCAACGACTCCAACTGCTTTTTCTGGTCAAAAATAATACTGTTTAAAGATGCCTTACGACTTAGAAGGGTTGACAGGGAATTATTAATCGCTTGCATAATTGCTTTTTTAAGCTCGCGAATTTCCTGAGTCAACTTTAAGACTTCTGGATGCATTTCAGTATACTCAGTCAATAACGACTGCTTACTGGTGGTTCGCTCCTGCAAAGCGGAAACCAAACGTTCAATAGAGGGGTTTTCAACCGCGGAACCGAACACCAAACCACTTAGATCTTGATTAGATTTAATATATTCTTGAACATTTTCAAGAACACTCTGCTCCATATCCAAAGCATATAATTTCTGCTCCAGATCACTCAAGGACTCCGCAGTCATTTCTGCCTTGGTTCCCAGATCAATCAGGTTATTTTTTGCCTTAAAACTCTCCAACTTGCTGGCGGAAGTCTGTAAATTCTGATTAATAGAACTAAGCTGCTCATCGATAAACGCAAGAACCTGATCAGCTTCCTCATTATTACGCTTAATTTCCTGCCGAAGATAAGCTTCAGCAACCCCATTAACAATATCTGAAGCTCGCAAAGCTACATTATCTTCAAAGGATACTTTTAAAACCGTACTGTCCTTGCTACTCGCAGAAACACTTAAAGAATCAGCAATAAATTCATACATTAAGTTATTTGGGACATAGCTGAAACTATACTCACGGTTAGTGAGCGGCAGAAGCTTTTCAACCGTTAATTTGAACCATGGCGTAATGACCGTTTCACCATATTGATGAACTTGATCGTAATCCGGCAAGACATCATCCCTGTCCATTTCATACCAAGACCATTCACTCAACAATAACAGCACTTTTTGCTTAATAGAAGAAGGGGCAACAACCATTTCATAGGAGTTTTCATCCAGCGGTCGTATTTTTATTGGCAGCTTATACAAATCGTCAAGCATATAATCAACTTTGACGATAAAAGGAGAATCTTTGTACAGCTCAATTTTCTTAAGCTTTTCAGTGGTAAAGTAGCGAGTCCCCAAGGATAAAGTTTGTAAAACATTCTGCGCAATAAAGCGTGACTTCAATATTTCAATTTCATTATCCAAGTTCCCCTGATCTTCCATCCCCATAGCTAACGCCATTACATCCACTTTTGCTGGAGACGTTGCCTCTGTAACTACTTCAATGGTACTGGACGTTTTATAGACATTACTGGAAAGGTATGCAAATAAAGCCGCCAAAAAAGTAATCGAAAAAGCAATGATTAAAATAAGCCATTTTTGTTTTTTCAGTGAAAAAAACAACTCTTTAAGATCGATTTCATCATCATGCATGGATGGTGATTTTGCATTGTAGTTATCTAAGGTCATAAAAATAAAAGGCCTAAATTATTAAACTCTATCCCCTGAAACAGCTCTATTTGGCTGTTCATAGATTCTCTTTCAAATAAGTAATATTCACAAATGGTTGAAGAATGGATGCCAACAATTTAAATGGCGGCGATAATTCATCAAACGCCATATTATAGCCCTTCATCGGACGAGGCTGGATATAAACAATATCATTAGGCTGCAAAACCAAACTGGTCAAGCGAATCGAATCCATTTTAGTCAAATCAACCACTCGAACTTCCGGATGTCGCAAATCGCCGCGAAGAATTTTAATATTAGTACGTTGTGCATAATCCGTCAGACCATTACTGCGAGCAATCGCCTCAATCAGACTCATCGTGCCATTGGTGATCTGCACCACCCCCTGTTTTTCCACTTCCCCCAGGACAAAAATACGCTGATTGGTCAGCTGCACGGTTACATAAGGCTCCCTCAAATACTGCTGGTAAAGAGTATTCAAATATTGAGACGCATCGTCTTCAGTCATACCGGAAATTTTCACTTTTCCAACCAAAGGCAAACGGACACTCCCATCCTTGGCAACCAAAATCCCCAAATTATCCGAACTGGTAATCGTCGAATTATTTACCGACCCGCCTCGAGTCGTGATCATGGATGTCAATTGCTGGGTTTCAGTGGAAGACTGGTTATAGACCATAATCGTTACTCGCTCACCCGGCAGAATTTTATTGTCCAACTTTATTTCATCTTCATATTGCTCGTCCGGGATCACCGTTACAGTTTCTTTAAGCTCTTCTTTATGCAAAAGAACGATCGGCTGCCCAGGATTCATTGGATCAGCAACGACTTCCTGGCGCTCCTCCACCATATCTCTATTTTGATTCTCGGTAGGAGCGGACGGTTGAAATAAAACATATTCATTCATCGAACAAGATGATACAAACAAGCCTATGCTTAACATCACCGCCAACTGCTGCCAAGAAGTTTTTCTCACCATAATCCAATCAACCACATTTATACTTTTTACAAATTATCAATAAACTATTTTTATAGTAATCATTGAAATAAGGACACTATTTCAATATTCGTTTAATTATATAGATAAAAAAAAACAAGATAACCCTCAAATAAGTAATTTTTTTGACATTCATTGCAAGCAAAGGCTTTCATGTAATACCATCACCCTAAAAGTTAAACACAACTTGAAAATAGTGTCCGCATCTCCCCTAATCAGGTGGATAACTTTTCATCCTTACTTTGCTAAAATAAACATTACAATAGGTAATGTTTATTTTATTAGTTACAAAATTGCAAAACCGATTATGCCCTTTCAGGAACAACAATGACTCAGCCCAAAATCTATACTGACCGCTCCAACATAGTTTGGCTCCATCGCTTTACCGACGTTTTAATACCGCTCATCTCCTTGTATCTCATCGTTTTTTTATCAGGTGGCGATTCATGGCAAGATCGTTACTTAGTCATGGGAGTACTAGGCGGGTTACTATTCATTTTCGCAGCCCAACTCGTCGGTATATATATAAACTGGCGTGGACGATCAATATTTTCCAGCTTCAAGATGATTGCCGTAGCTTGGCTATTAACCTGGGTGAGCTTGATTGCCATAGCATTCTTAGTAAAGGATTCCCAGAACTTTTCCAGAATTATTATTGTTGAATGGGCATTAATTACTCCGACGTTACTCATGGGGTACCGGTTTATTCTACGACTATTTCTTAGCAACATTAGAGCCTCAGGAAAGAATCACTTAAAAGTGGCAATTATCGGTGCAGGGAAAATTGGTCAAAGCATTGCAAATACTTTCCATAAACACCCTTGGCTGGGATACAAAGTCGTTGCCTTCTACGACGACGACCCAGAAAAAGTTTCACAACTTCTTTCCAATACAAAAGTTTTAGGCAGCTGCACCACCGCTATTAATGCCGCAAAATCACATGAATTTGATGAAGTTTTTATTTGTTTACCCCTGCGCGAAGAAGACAAAATCAAGCAAATTCTAACAGCCCTAACGGATTCAACCGTTATCGTTAAATTTGTTCCAGACTTATTTAATTTTGATCTTATGCATTCAAAATGGATAGATATTAATGGAATACCCGTCATCAGTGTCTTTGACACCCCATTAAGCTCAAATTTCTCTTCTCTTATAAAAAGAGTGGAAGACATTACATTTTCAGTGATAATACTCACATTAATTAGTCCAATAATGCTCCTTATTGCCATCGGCGTCAAAGCAACCTCCCCTGGCCCAATCTTTTACAAACAAGTCAGAGTCGGTTGGAATGGCAAAAATTTCAATATGTTAAAGTTCAGATCCATGCCTGTCGGATCAGATAAAAATGTAAACATCAAAGAAACCAATTCATTGGCAGACAACCCTAACGCTAAAGTTAATACAAAATTCGGAGCTTTTATAAGAAAATACAGCCTTGACGAATTGCCGCAGTTTATTAATGTTTTAAAGGGAGATATGTCAATCGTAGGACCCCGTCCCGAGCGAAGTAACTATGTATCAGAGCTAAGAACCAAAATCCCCCGCTACATGCAAAAACATATGGTTAAGGCAGGTATTTCAGGATGGGCACAAATCAATGGATGGAGGGGCGATACTTCACTGGAAAAGAGAATTGAGTTTGACCTTCACTACATCCAAAACTGGTCCTTATGGTTAGACATCAAAATCATTTTCTTAACAGCCATCAAGGGTTTTATAAACAAAACAGGATAATCATTCAAAATGACATTACTCATTATTGGAATGAATAGCTTCATTGCAAAACAATTTATCTCCGAGTGCGAAAAAAATAACATACCATTCACAGCGTGCAATCACAACAATGTACCAGCAATGCTTGATAAGTATGATTGGGTAGTAAACTTCAGCTTAAATCCAAAACTATTTAATGAAATTTATTCAGAATCCATAGACCAAGATTTTTTGATATCCCAAAAAGTTGCACGAACTACTTCAACAACAAAGTTTGCCTTCATAAGCTCTCGAACCGTATATGGTATCCCAAATGTTTTGGAACCAATACCAGAAACATTTGTTTGCGATAAAAATAACCCAAGGAAATACGGAGAAAATAAACTAATTTCAGAAAACCGCTGCCGAGAAATCTTGGGCGATGACCGGCTTTTGGTAACAAGAGCTTCAAATATCTTTGGCTTGGAAATAGGGCGCCATACATTTATGGGTATTGCCCAAAAACGCCTCGTTGAACGCTCCGAAATACTCCTGGATATATCAAAAAAAACAAAACGAGATTTCATCCCTGTTACTACTTATTGTTCAGCCTTACTCGAGCTGATACTAAAAGATAAAACAGGACTATTCAATGTCGGCTCCGGGCATGCAACCAGTCTAGAAGAGATTTGTACTAATATAATAAATGGTTATGGGCGCGGCACTCTCCTCGAAATGAAGGATGTAGAAATTAAAGACCAATTTGTTCTAGATACAATAAAACTTAAAAATTCAATTTCATTCAGCACATCCGAAAAGGATATTTTGGAATATTGCAAAAATCTTGGTAATCAACTTAAAAAGGTAAAAAATGAACTTCAATAAAATAGTTATCACTGGTGCAGCCGGCTTTATTGGCTCCCATGTATACGACCACTTTAGAAATGAATACCCCAACGCCGAAATAATTATTGTTGATAAAATGACTTACGCGGCTGATATTAGAAATATCCCTGACGTTCTAACAAATCCTAAACACAAACTTATGGTCGGAGATTTAATCGATCTAAAAATATGCCTAGATGCAACTGAAAATGCAGATCTTGTTTTGAATCTTGCCGCAGAAAGTCATGTTGATAATTCATTTAATAACTCAATTATTTTTACAACTTCAAACACCCTTGGAACCCATACATTAATGGAAGCCTGTAAACGTAATGGGGTAAAAAGAATTGTTCACATAAGCACAGATGAAGTGTATGGTGAAAACATCAATGATTCCTTCAAAGAAAATGATGAATTAAATCCAACCAATCCTTACTCCGCTTCCAAAGCAGGAGCTGAGATGATTGTAAAAAGCTACTTTAAATCATTTAAAATCCCAGTAACTACGGTTAGAGCAAATAATATTTACGGAATTAGGCAATTCCCAGAGAAGGTCATCCCCAAATTCTCTCTTCGAGCATTGAACAATCTTCCTCTGCAGATTCATGGTAATGGATCAAACCTTCGCCACTACTTAGCAGCACAAGACTTTGCCAAAGCCTTACAGATTGTTGCTTTAGAGGGCAACTTAGGCGAATCTTATAATATTGCGTCTGATATTGAACTTAGCAACCTAGAGATGGCCAATCTCATCAACTCAATAGTTCGTCCAGATAACAATGATATTGAATTTATCAACAATAGACCTTTTAATGACTCAAGATACGCTGTTAATGACGACAAAATTCGTTCATTAGGCTGGCAGCCGGAACGATCAGTCATTGAAGATATGCCAAAAATTGTTAATTGGTACAAAGAAAACGAATTCCGGTATCCTAACATTATCTTTTAACCTGTACTAGCTCAGTACTTGATCCTGACAGTTGCCCGTTTTGAATCAATAATCGTCAGTTCAATATTTGAGCTAAATTCTTTTCTACTTGGTAAAAACGATCTTAATAACGGTTGTCAATAAACGTCTGGAATCGCCACTAACCTGCTAGGCACTTCTTAGCCATTTTATAATAGTCCAAAAGAAGTGCTATATGAGCAGTAAACGTATCCAGAAGAATTCAAAATTGAAGCCGTCAGACAAGTTGTCGAACGCGGTTATCCTGTTGCAGAAGTCGCTCGCCGACTTGATGTCACTACCCACAGTCTTTACGCTTGGTTGAAAAAGTACGGCCCTGAAGCTGATAAACATCAAGCGAAAGCAGATGAACAAGCCGAACTGAAACGACTTCGTAAAGAACTGGCTCGTGTCACAGAAGAACGAGATCTGTTAAAAAAAGCGGCGGCATACTTCGCAAAAGAGTCCGACTGAGGTATGCCTTTATCCGGGACAACCAAGAAGGACGTTCTGTTCGAAAGCTCTGCCGATTATGTGATGTGCATCCAAGCGGTTATTACGCTTGGTTAAAACAATCGATATCTGTTTCACAAAAGCGCGACCAGCGACAGTCGAGATTAATCAAACAGTTCTGGCTCGAATCAGATGGCGTTTACGGTTACCGGAAGATCTTTACTGATATGCAAGAGATGGGCGAAAGCATCGGCATCAACCGCGTTCACAAGTTGATGAAGCAACATAAGCTAAAAGCGCAAGTTGGTTACCGTAAGCCAAGACAGAAACGCGGTACAGCGCATATCGTTGTGCCAAACACGTTAAATCGAACGTTTGAGCAAAGCTCGCTCAATCAAGCATGAGTCACTGATATCACTTTTATCAAAACCTACGAAGGTTGGCTATTCCTCGCCGTGGTGATTGACCTGTTTTCCAGACGCGTGATTGGTTGGTCAATGCAGCCAAACATCACCAAAGAACTTGTGCTGGATGCGATTCTGATGGCGGTGTGGAAACGTAATCCTAAAGATAACGTGATTGTGCATTCAGATCAGGGAAGCCAATACACCAGTCACGACTGGAATCACTTCCTGAAGGTGAATGGACTAGAAGGCAGCATGAGCCGGCGAGGGAACTGCCACGACAATGCGGTTGCGCAGAGTTTTTTCCAACTGCTGAAACGCGAGCGCATTAAGCGAAGAGTCTATAAAACTCGGGCTGAAGCGAAACAAGACATCTTTAATTACATCGAGATGTTTTACAACTCCAAACGTCGCCATTCGAATAATCAGCAACTCTCTCCTGCTGAATACGAGAAGCGCTACGAGATGAGGCTAGAAAGCGTCTAAAGGATTAGTGGCGATTCAACTCGTAAATCGGCGATGGAATCAATTACAGAAGTGGCCAATTCTTCATCACTCAAATGAATATTATGCCCCGAACGCACTAGAACCCGTTTTTCAATTCCAGCATTCTTTGCCGCCAGCATATCAGAGCCTTTATCACCAACCATGATCGATTTACCCAAATCGATATTCAATTCCTGAGCCGCGCGCAATAACATACCCGGCATTGGTTTGCGGCAAGAACAATCACCCGAAAAATCAGGATGGTGAGGGCAATGATAAACTTTGGATATAGCGATTCCTTCATCAGAAAACCGCTGAAGCATCCACTTTGTCAGCGTTTCAAAATCAGCCTCACTATAGTATCCCCTGTCGATACCGGCTTGATTTGTGACAACGACAATCAGATAACCTTCCGACTGAAAGGCTCTGCAAACTTCAAAAACCCCGTCAATGAATTCAAAATCTTCAATACGGTATAAATAATTCTTTTCAACATTGATTACACCATCACGGTCTAAAAACAGCGCAGGAATCATACAAACAGTTCATCCTGAGCTCTAGCATAATCTGCCGGTATACCAATATCCAGAAAATAGCCTTGTGTTTGAAAATGATATTTCCTCAAACTCAGAGAGCTGTTCGAAAGCACTTCTTCCTCAAAAGAAAAGACTTCTTTCGACAAATTTGTAAATATCTCTGCAAGCGCAGCAGTGTTCAACAAATAAACCCCACCATTAATCAAACCTTCCTGGAAAACACCTTTTTCACTAAAATTCAGGACTTCACAACTATCTGAAACCTCCATAACACCGTATCGATCGGCAGGCTTGATGAAATAACTGGCGATCGTAATTTCAGCTTGACATCGATCGTGAAAATCAGCCATCTCTTGAAAATTCAAGTCAAGATAGGAGTCACCATTTAGCACAAAAACTTTCTCAGAATCCGTTTTCTGAATCGCTTGAGCTATAGCGCCGCCGGTTCCCAAAGGAGAATTTTCGACTGAATAGCGAATCTCTGGCAAATCGTTATTTTTTTGAGAAAAGTAAGACTCAACAACTTCCCGTTTATAACCAACAGCCAAAACAACATTCTTAACACCCTGCTCTTTTAAAAAGACCAACAAACGCTCAAGAAAAGGAGTCCCTCGAATCGGCAACATGGGCTTAGGCGTTTCTTTCGTCAACGCTCCCAAGCGCGTTCCCAATCCTCCAACTAAAACAATCGCTTCCATAACAACGCTCTATTTTCCAAAGAGGGTATCTTCAACAAAACCACAAATAATATGGCCTAGCATAATATGTGATTCCTGAATAAATGCCGTTGAATTACTTGGAACACATAAACAATGATCAGCCAACTCAACTAAAAGCCCTCCTCCCTGGCCGGTAAACCCGACAGAAGTAATTCCAAGCTCAGGACAGACTTTCATGGCTTCAACAACATTCTTTGATGTACCGGAAGTACTGATTCCGATGAATACATCACCTTCACGTCCATTTGCTTGTAACTGACGCGCAAACAATTTTTCATACCCGTAATCATTACCGATTGCGGTCAACATTGAGGTATCCGTAGATAAAGACAGAGAAGGCAATCCTGGACGGTCAAAGCGGAAGCGACTGACAAACTCCGCGGCAATATGCTGGGCATCCGCAGCACTACCACCATTACCAGCTAAAATAACCTTATTTCCTGACTCATAGGCATTAATGCAAAGCTGGCAAATTTGAAGCAGCTTCTCCAAAAAAACCTTGTCATTTAATATTTTGTTTTTCACCTCAATTGAAGTTTGAATATGTCGCTCAATAGTATTGACGGTTAATTTCATAATTTTATTCAACCTTCCAGGCTTGCGTACCTTTACTGCTAAACGATACGTTTCTCACAGAAACGCCTTTTTCTTGTACTTGATCCATAACGTATTTTTTTAAGGTTGGCTCAACCATAAAAAACATAAAACCACCTCCACCAGCGCCACTGACTTTACACGCCCAAGCACCAGCCGATTTCGCCGTTTCCACAATTTCATCAATAAATGAATTACTGACCGCAGAGGAAGTATTTTTTTTAGCTGTCCAACTATGATCCAGAATGGAAGCCATTTCTCGAATATCACCATTCAGCAAACATTTCTTCATTAGGAATGCGTCTTGCTTTAATTGGTGCATAGAGTCAATAACATCGACTTTTTTACCAGACACCCCAGTTGTCTGAGAGTCAATGATTTTAGCACTCTCTCGAGAAATCCCGGTAAACCCCATAAAACAAGAAGATTCAAGCTCATTCACAATCCAGTTTTTCAC
Source organism: Thiomicrorhabdus sp. (assembly GCF_963677875.1). NCBI lineage: Bacteria > Pseudomonadati > Pseudomonadota > Gammaproteobacteria > Thiotrichales > Piscirickettsiaceae > Thiomicrorhabdus > Thiomicrorhabdus sp. Next base: position 196,595 of record NZ_OY782564.1, read on the forward strand.
CCCCAGAGGATTTACAACCACATGATTATGATTAGAGAATTCCATAAAATTGAACCCTCCGAATGTCGCAGCATACTGATCCTGCTTGCCTCCGCTCCAGCCTAAATCTTCGCGCTCAATTTTATATGCTAAACGCGCAATATCATACACACCCAGTGCAAGGTCCAACCACTCTGAAAAGGCTTTGATAATTGCCACAATCAACGTTGAACTTCCACCCAAGCCACTTCCCGGAGGAGCCTCTGAATAAGTATAAAGCTTAAAAGAAAGTGGCTTCTTGACGAAATCCGAAACTAGACGATTATAAATTGCCTTGTATAAATCAAAATGACCATCAAATGAAAGGTTCAGCTCTGAAATGTACTTAACAGATTCATCAAGATTTTCAGAAACAAATTCGATTTCATCATTATCTGTCACCTCTAAAGTACAATAAGCGAACATGTCGATCGTGCTGTTCAGAATGAACCCTGTATGCAAATCACAATACGGAGAAACATCCGTTCCTCCACCTGCAAGGCCTATTCTAAGTGGCGCTTTAGATCTAATAATCATTTCAATTCCTGTTTATCCCACCAGCGGCGGTGCATGCTAAATTTTTTCACCAAATTATTCGGCAACTTACTATAAATTTTTCCAAATTTATAACCAATTAATTTCATTGCATTTCTCACAAAGAACTGCGGAATTAAGTGATATGCATTGCGATCAAGCAAATATTTAAACTCTGACTTTATATAACGACCACCTTCACCTTCCGGCGTACCAAATTCATCTAAAATCCAGTGCTCCATTTGGTGAAAGACTCCTATATCAAAATAACGCTTAAACTCTTCCCAAACAGTGTAACTGTGAGAATGATAAACCTGAGCCTCTGCTACATACGCCAGCTTATAGCCAAATTTAAGCAGTTTTGCGCCAGCATAAGTATCCTCTCCTAAAATCAAACCGTCTTTAAACCAACCTATTTGATCCATTGCCGAACGTCGGTAAGCAGCAAATGAATTCGATAAAAAAGCTGTCTTAATACCAAATTTCTCTTTATCATGTAATTCACGAATATATGAATTCTTAGAGTAATTAAACTCACGTAAATGTTTACCAAAAAGGCTTGTATGTTCATACGCTATTTGTCGTCCATAGGCTGCGCCAATGGATTCATCATCAAACACCGAAACAAGCTTCATAACATCATCAGTAGATAATGGCAAAGCATCTTGAGTCAAAAACACTATAACTTCTCCATTACACAATTCCCGGGCTTTAGAACGCGTACCACCATGGTCAAAGTCAGTTGATCGAATCCCCACAACTTGGCCAACGCCAGAATCTTGTATAAGAGAAATTGAGTCATCAGTTGAAGATGAGTCAATCCAAAGAACATCAACGTTGTCATTTCCTATAAAAAACTTCAATTGTTGAATCATCCCATCTAAATATTTTGAAGCATTATAGATTGGAACTAATATTGATACTTTATACTTCAAAGCTTTAACCTTAACCTATACATAAAATAAACAAAAAACGCTATGAACAAGTGTTCAATTATTGGATAAACCGGCCCCAGAGGAAGGAATGTTAAACTTGAAAAAAATAGAACAAGAACAAAAACAAATGGAGTTCTCTTCTTTTCGAAAACCTGCAATGACATTCTTAGAACAACACCGGCAAACAGCCCATATAAACCAATAAATAAAATACCAAACCAACCAAAATCAACATAAGGCCGTCCCATAAGACCGAAATTAGCATCCCCTATGTTTAATGCAAACCATTGTGGATAAACGGCACTTGCTAAATTAAAAGAACCATAAACCCTAGGCTTATCTTCCCAAAAAATCCGCGGAAGCTTACTATATACATTATCCTCTATAAACAATTGCCCATAGAAAAAATGATCAAAATACTTATCAAATCCATCGACAACTTTAATAGCATTAAAGGAAAAATCCGAGTATTTGATAATTGCCTCTAAAACCAAAACAAGTTCTCTACCACCCTCTTTAGTCAAATAAAATGCTAGTACCATCAAAAGAGAAAAAATTACAATTGAGATCACTGATTTTTTAAAAGAAAACTTTTTATTCAAAATATATACGTTAAACATCATGTAAGCTAAAACGCCCCATACCATTGCGGTCTTAGTCCCATGAAAATAAGCAAGAAATAAAAAAACTAATAAATAAAATATATTATTCTTTTTTTCAAAAAAGCTTACAACTAAATATAAGAATAAAAAAAGAAGGGAACTATAGTAATAAATTCCATAACCATCTCTTGTCAATTTATAAAACTCTCTAGGTTCAGAGAAATATTCAGGAAAAGAAGCCCAAACAGGTAGAAAAAACAAGATTGATAACAATAAAAACACATACATCATTGTACGATTTTGTGTTTTTTGAATGATTGGTCTAGGCTCAATACTCAGTTTGTAATAATGAGTAAAAGCAAAAATAAACGCAAAAAAATAAATTAAATAACCAGTATAGACATAGATGACACCAGAAGTAAGTTCGTCACTATAATCAAAAACATACAGATATAGAATAGGAATAATAAAGTTTGCAGGAAAAAAGACCACAAAAAATGGAGTTACAGCGTTTAAATAACTTCCCTCAAACCGTGATGCATAAAAATACAAAACAAGCCAGAAAAATGCGACTAAACCAATAAAAGCTAACATGAATTCTACATCTATTTAAAAAATTTAAAGAAATTTTCAACTTGTTCAACATATAATTCTGGATGTGAAACACCTTCGGCGCCAATTGATGTTGATACAACCGGTAAGCCGGCCTCTAGCATTTCAAGAGTTTTAACCTTTATCCCTGCTCCAGTCAGAAGGGGTACAATGCCGATTTTTGCCTTAATAAAATATTCTGATGGGTCTTCCAAGAAACCTGTAACGATAAATTGATCACTTTGGAGGTCCAGTAACTTCCTACCGGGGTTAGCACCCACAACATACAACTTATAGCCTTTTTGGGTAACCAAGTCTTTATATAAATCCCAAAACTTAATAACAGCGTCTTCGTTCTCTTTTCTATTCATCGCCCCCCAGAACAGCAACGCATTTTCAATTTTATCTGAAGTTCGTTGCTTCTTAACAGAATATACAAAATCAGATAGAGGCGGTAAACGGACTTCGACTTTTCCCTCATCCATTGAAAATAAAGATGATGCTAAAGCCTTATCTTTCGCATTATGAACAATAAGCTTATCAATTTGAGAATAAATTTCTCTCTCAAACTGATAAGTTTTCACACTATCAATGTAATTTAAAAAATTACTAGCCGAACGCAAGGATGCTTGCGTCAAAATATCATGGCTACTAACAACGATTTTTGTTGATGGAGAAATCTTTGCCTTCAGAGCACTAAAAATTGAAGCCGAGTGGGTAAACTCAAAGTGGATAACGTCGTAATCCAACGTATTTGAAGAAATAAAACTCAACAGTTTTTTTGAAAATCGAGTATTTACTTTTAGAGGGAAGAACCTTCTCGAAAAAAGGATGTTTTTAACCTTACTCCAAACACTTAACTTTTCAGTAAAAACAACATCAACATTTTCTAACTCGTTCAAAGAATTATTATCAAACTCATCCGCATTAGAAATAATCGCAATATCGACAAAATAACCCCTTTCAAGATAATCATTCAAAATTTTAAAAGCGCTCTTATGCCCTGCATATTTCGCCATTTTATTTGGGTAGTGAGCACTAATAAACAGGCATCTTTTCATATAAATAAACCTATTGCTCTACTCGAAGTTCTTCAAGGCTAATTCTTTTACAAACGGCAATCTTTCTATTACCGAAATTTTATGCATATCAAGCCGAAGCAGCCATTCATCAAACCTTTTTTTCAAAATATCTTCATTCGCCGCTTCTTCAGGTTCAAATGTAAACCCTTTTTCAAAGCCAAAATGAGAAAAAGTACCTTCAAACTTGCCCTGATAAACAATACCTAAAACCGGGACTCCCATGCCCAACGAAGCTATTGCAATATGCATTCTCGCAGTTAAAACCCCGTCTAAATAACTACATACTTTTTTAATTTCATCTGCTCTCATTGGCTTGGTTAAATTCAAAATTCTTTTTTTAGCCCGATCCGATAATAAGTTTTCAATTACAGTTAAAGGAACTCTATCATCCGATATATCACGATAATCATGTGGAATGAAGACGAAAGAGCAACCAGGTGTAGTTTCGATTAAGTTTGCGATACTTTTAAGCAGTTTTTCCATCGTTCCTTCTTTAGAAAAATTCGCCAACATTGAATGGACATTAATACCGATGGTAATATTACCGCGCTGTTTTTCTTTAAAAGTAAACTTCTCAACTATTTCACTAACTTCTGAAAGTTTAGGCTCTAATAAAAAAGCTACATCAGCAGAAAGTACGACATCCCCCTTAATTAAGGATTTGGCTCTTTGATAAGAAACCGGATCTCTAAGAAAAAGGGGAACATCTTTTAGATTATTAAATTCTCTAATTACTTCAGGCAGTGGAGACTTATTTAGACTAAAACCAATAATTCTTGAATTTTGCCCTTGTTCCCGAAACAATCCGGCCATTTTAATCCTTTTAACCGAGTCAGGCAGATTTAGCGCACCATCCAAAATATCTGCACCAAGAAAATAAACATTCTCATATTGGCCCATCATTGCAACTTCTTTTTGGGGGTGCCTCCATGCATTCAATTTTTTTTCGTAATCAACTTCATTATTAAATGAAAAACTATCGGGAAAGTTTGTAGGAACCAAAACAGAGATATCTTTTCTAGGATTGAGACTATGAATTGCAGAAATAGAAGCTTTAACCATAGCATCATCTCCTAATCCTCCAGGAGCTGCAGCAGGAATAATAAGACTTTTATGAGAATCAATGCCAAGACTACCATCAACATGTAAATTTCTTGAGAAATTTAGTAACCTGACTTTATGAACATAAGGCTTTAAAATTGTTTTTAACATCACATATTTTCTCTATTGAAACTTTCTTCTTAAATTTGTAGCCACAAAAAAAACGGTTTTTAGTAAAAATTTGACCGTTCTTTTATTTTTGTACGCATAGTAAAGCTGAGTAGGAAACATTTTCCCCATAAATTTAAAAATTGCATAACCTTTACTCTTTTTAGAAATGTTAAATTTCTCGTGACTTTGCTCCGATAACCTTGACCTTAATTCATAAATTTTTTTTCTATCACTTGAGATTGAATAATCTGCAGAAGAAACCCTTTTATCAGGGTGCCAAACCCCACTTTTATCAGCAGACTCAATTCGAAATGATAAACCTTCTCTACGGTGACGAAAATTAGCATCCTGCGACTTCACAACTAAATCAACAGTCCCTTCTTTAAATTTCAAACGATTAGATTCAATCGCCTTTCTAATCATAGAATTTATCTGCTTATTTCGAACCACAACAACACTTGATCCTCCTGAATCTGAAATATATTCAGGCAACCAAGCATCCCCACTTGATAAGTCAGCTAATTCTCCAGTTATATCATCACACCAATCACAGGCTTTAGGTTTAAAAAGACCTTCTCCCCAGTCCATACCATATAACCGCCTAGCCATAGATTCTTGGACATTACTCAAACCACTACTTGTTTTCTCACCAATCTCAATAAAATACTTATCCGCATCTTCCTCAGAGTTCTTTTTTCTGTAGTCTATATAACCTACCTTATCAATGGGAATTGAAAACTGACTTGCTACCATCTCCGAAAACTGCTTCGATTTAAATCCCCCACAAAAAATTGAAAGGCAATACTTTATTTTCTCTTTAAATTTGCGATCTTCCATTTGCAAAAGTCGAACAGCTTTAATAAAACACGGCACCCCAACAATAGCGAAGACACCATCCAAATCTTTAATCTCTTGTAGAACTTTTGACATTTCCACCGGATAATAGCGAGTTTTAGAATTTCCCAAAACTTGTTCTAAAGTATCTGAAACCCTATAGGTAAATAAACTTCCAGCCCCCTCAGCTTCACCAACATGAACAACACCATCAATCATACCCTGCTGAAACAACTCTGCGAGAACCCATGTTATAACACCACCAGAGCTAGCATTCGACCTGTACTCCCCTTCTTGAACATAGCCCAGATATATTTGTTCAAAGAAACCTAAGCTTGGATCACGAGAGTCCGCTTCTTGGAAAAAAACCTCACCCAATTCATCCTCATCTCTTGAGGAAGAAAAAGGACACACTTCGCTTAATGCATTGAATGGAACATTACTCCTAGCAAGTGGCGAAATATCCGCTTTATATAAACCATATCCATCTTCATTTATAGTTACATGACGATTTACAACAGAGCAAGCACCGCATCCTATACAATACCCTCCAGCAATAACTTTCTCTATTTTTTCCACACCATACTCACTCTATTTAAATTGAAAAACACACCGTTCAAAATAACTTTCAATAAAGCTTTATGCTTATTTAAGTTAGCTAAAATGGCGAGATAAAAAAAACTAATAAGTGTCGACATTGCAGCGCCCTCTATCTCATACAGAGGGATCAATACTGCATTTAAAAGAATATTTAATACACCAGCAATTAAGATTCTTTTTGTTATATCGGTTTCTTTTCCCTCTACCAAAATAACCCTGTTATTTAACGTGGCTATTGCCGCAAAAATCGCAGCAAAAAATAAAATAGGTAAAACATCTTTACCGGATAAATAATCCTGACCAAGGAAAAACAATACAAGGGCTTCGGATTGAAATAAGAAAATCAAAAATACAAAAATACCTGAATAGATAAATAAAGAGTAAATAAAACTTAAATATTTGTGATATTCGTCACTCTTCGATAACTTAAGAATTACAGGAAGCAAAGAGATTGACAGCACATAAGGAATCATATTCCAGCCTTCAAAAAATTTAGAAATCGCTGAATAAACCCCTAAGTCATAACTATCCAAATAATAATAAATCATCAGCTGGTCAGTCCGAAGATACAACATTGAACCAAGAGCAACCAAAGTCATAGGCCATGCACTGACTATCAATTTCTGAACAAGGCCACGATCGAAAGCAAACACAAAATTTTTCTGTTTCTGTTTCAAATAAGTGAGTATCAAGCCAACAGAAATAGATAAATGGTCAAATGCAAAAGCTAATGCAAAAGCCAATAAATCGGCTTCAACCCAAACCAAGTAAATTTTGATTATTGAAGAAACAAGCAAAGCAAGGGATTTCGATATTGAAGAATATTTTGCCTTGACTTGCGCCTGAAAAGCATAGTCAATCACAAGAAAAGTTTGAAAAAACAACCCCGTCGATATAATCAGAATATATAACTTTGTTTGAAAATCACTATCTAAGAAATATATAAAAGCTCCAAGGAGAACACTTCCAACCATGGCAGCAGCTACCATTAGTCCGAAAGCTGTTCCCATATAAGCATAGAACTTTTCAGGATATTGCGTTAAATCCCTAACTAAAATACTTTCCATGCCAAGTCTCGCTATTGTCATAAAAACAGCAACGATAGCAAGAGCATAACTGAGTATCCCAAAGGAATCAGGACCTAAGTACCTAGCAACGTAAATACTAACAAAAATAGCAGAAACGAATCTTAAACCATATTCAGCCATCATCCACGAGGAATTCTTAAAATACCTCATAAAAGATTCATTTTGAGAAAGCTTTTTTAGCTTGGAGATCATAAAAGCCCTATTTATTTGCACCGCCCAAGCGCTCTCGTTGGTAAGAGCCATCCTGAACATGTTGACACCAAGTCTGGTTATCTAGGTACCATTGCACGGTTTTTTTAATGCCGGATTCGAAAGTTTCTTCTGGTGTCCAGCTTAATTCTTTTTGTATTTTGCTGGCATCGATAGCATAGCGCATATCATGCCCTGGTCGATCGGCGACATAGGTAATTTGTTCTGCATACTTGGTTTCTTTTGGACGCACTTCATCTAAAATTTGGCAGATAGTTTCTACTACCTCAATATTCTGTTTTTCGTTATGTCCGCCAATATTATAGGTTTCACCCACTTCACCAGTCGTTGCGACCAACACCAAAGCGCGCGCATGATCTTCTACAAATAACCAATCACGAATTTGATTGCCTTTGCCATAAACGGGTAACTCTTTGCCTTCCAGCGCATTTAGAATGACCAAAGGAATGAGTTTTTCTGGAAAGTGAAAAGGCCCGTAATTATTTGAACAGTTGGTCACTAAGGTAGGTAGGCCATAGGTTCGCTTCCAAGCCCTTACCAAATGATCCGATCCTGCTTTAGAGGCGGAATAAGGTGAGCTGGGTTCGTAGGCCGTTTTTTCAGTAAACAATGGCAGGCTGTGTTTTTCAGCATCACTAACTTCATCCGGATGCGGCAAATCGCCATAAACTTCATCGGTTGAAATATGATGAAAACGGAAATTCGCTTTTTTATCACCCTCTAACTCAGACCAATAAGCACGTGCTTGTTCTAGCAGAGTATAGGTGCCAACAATATTAGTTTGAATAAACTCGCCCGGCCCATCAATAGAACGATCAACATGGGACTCAGCCGCCAAATGCATAACAATATCCGGTTGATGCTTATTAAAAACACGTTTTAGTTCTGTGGCATCACAAATATCAACTTGTTCAAAAGCATATCTAGCGTTCTCACTAACACTCATCAAAGACTCTAGATTACCTGCATAGGTGAGTTTATCGACATTGATTACCGAGTGATCAGTATCGTTAATTAAGTGGCGCACAACTGCAGAACCGATAAAACCGGCTCCGCCGGTCACAAGAATTTTACGTGATGAATTTTTAATCTCGGACATAGTACTTAATCTTATTTTTCGTTAATGTGACAGTTCGTTTAAACAGGCCATGAGAGAATCACGCCAATAAGGAATTTCCACACCAAAAGCTTGCTTGATTTTTGCCTTATTCATCAAACTATAATGCGGACGAGTTGCTGGGGTAGGGTAATCCCTGGTCTCAATTGGGCTGACCTTGCACTCAATTTCGGATAATTCAAATATGGCCTTGGCGAAATCAAACCATGAGCAGACGCCTTCATTTGAAAAATGGAATATTTCGGGCTCCCCGATAAATCGATCAGAAGCTTGTAGAAGAGTCATTATGGTACGCGCTAAATCTTCAGCATAAGTTGGACTACCAATTTGATCGAAAATCACACTCAACTCATCTCGATCTTGCCCCAATTTGAGCATAGTTTTTACGAAATTATTGCCGAATTCAGAATAAACCCAGCTAGTACGGATAATGCAACCCTTTGGCTTAATTTTACCGATAGCTTGCTCACCCTTTAATTTTGTTTCACCGTAAACGCACTGAGGGGCCACGGGATCCGATTCAACATAAGGCTGAAACCCTTTCCCACTAAAAACATAATCAGTGCTTACATGAATTAAAACAACATCCTTCTGCCGACAAAGTTCAGCTAAATGCATCACTGCTAAGTGATTAATTTGATCGGCGATTTTTACTTCCGTTTCTGCTTTATCTACGGCGGTGTAGGCAGCACAATTAATGACGATATCGAACGAATTATCTTTAAAAAAAGAATCAAGAGAATTACTTTCAAGTAAATTAATTTCATCCCTATCGGTAAAAATGAATTCGCAACGGTGATAACGTCTTGCCAATTTCTGGAAAGACATCCCCAATTGACCATTTTTACCAATCACCAAGATTTTCTTATTCATAGTAATTCACATCATAATCAAAGCAATCAGCCAAATCCCTCAAGACAGGCTGATGTAAATCCTTCTCGGAAAGTATTAAATCAGCTTCAGGCAATATCCAATCAATCGCCAGAGAAGGATCGTTAAAAACGAGACCTGCGTCATGGTTTGGAGCGTAATAATTATCAACTTTATAGGTAAAAACAGCTGATTCGCTAAGCACAACAAAACCATGAGCAAAGCCGCGAGGCACAAAAAGCTGATGCTTGTTCTCTGCGCTCAATTCAGCAGTCACATACTGACCAAAAGTCGGACTACCACGGCGAATATCAACCGCGACATCCAATACCTTGCCTTCAATCACTCGAACTAGCTTACTCTGCGCAAACGGAGGTAATTGAAAATGCAAACCTCTCAAGACTCCCTTGATGGACTTGGACTCATTATCTTGGCAAAAATTGACCTTATAACCAACGGCCTCTTCAAACTTATCCTGGCGGAAAGTTTCAAAAAAGTATCCACGATCATCGCCGAAAACCTTCGGTTTAACCAAGACAACTTCCGGAATTGTTTGGTGAATAAACTCCATTACTGTACGCGCCCTTCTTCCGCCCGCTTCAACAGATACTGACCGTATTGATTTTTCTTAAGGGGTTGTGCCAATTCAACCAGCTGATTTTTACTGATGTATCCCATTTCAAATGCTATCTCTTCCAAACAGGCGACTTTAAGCCCTTGACGCTTCTCAATAGTTTCAATAAAAGCAGAAGCCTCAAGCAAACTTTCATGTGTGCCTGTATCTAACCACGCATAACCTCGTCCCATAGTTTCCAGCTTAAGACGCCCTTCAGCTAAATACATTTGATTAACCGTGGTAATTTCCAATTCGCCGCGATGTGAAGGTTTAACCTCTGCCGCTTTTTTCAAAACATCATTAGGATAAAAATACAGCCCGGTTACCGCATAATTCGATTTCGGTTTTGCCGGTTTTTCCTCCAAGCTGACAACATTGCCACTTTCATCAAATTCGGCAACGCCATAACGTTCCGGATCGTGTACGTGATAGCCAAAAACAGTTGCCTTATTCTCATCTTTTGCATTTCGCACTGCTGACGCCAACGTATGAGTTAAATCATGTCCATAATAAATATTATCGCCTAGAATCAAGCAAGCATCATCGTCACCAACAAACTCTTTTCCAAGGATAAACGCCTGCGCCAGGCCATCAGGAGAAGGCTGTACAACATATTTAAAACACATACCCAGCTCGGAACCATCCCCCAATAAACGCTGAAAACTACTTTGATCTTCCGGGGTTGTTATGATTAGCACATCTTTTATTCCAGCAAGCATTAAAACCGACAATGGATAATACACCATCGGCTTATCATAAATCGGCACTAACTGCTTTGAAACCCCCTTAGTGATGGGGTATAAACGAGTTCCACTTCCGCCTGCTAAAATAATTCCTTTCACAAGTCTTTCCTATTTCAAACTTAATTTATTTTTAATTTCTAAAAGAATTCAGTCACTCCCAAACAAATCCCGAGTGTAAATTTTGTCTTTTACATCGAGAATTTCGTCGGTCATTCGGTTTGCCACAATCAAGTCGGCTTTGTTTTTAAATTCTGCGAGATCCGAAATAACTTCCGATCTAAAGAATTCCGATTCTTTTAGCGCCGGTTCGTAAACAACCACCTTAATACCCTTGGCTTTTACGCGTTTCATAATACCTTGAATCGCACTGGCGCGAAAGTTGTCCGATCCTTGCTTCATCACCAACCGGTAGATGCCAACCACCTTTGGATTACGCTTTACGATCTGCTCGGCGATAAAATCTTTTCGCGTTGTATTGGTTTGTACAATGGCTGCGATCAAATTTTGCGGTACATTTCTATAATTCGCCAGCAGCTGCTTGGTATCTTTCGGCAGACAATAGCCTCCATAGCCGAAACTCGGATTGTTGTAGTGATCGCCGATTCTCGGGTCCAAACCAACGCCCCGAATAACCTGATGACTATCCAGCCCAAGACTTTCGCAATAAGAATCCAACTCGTTAAAGTAAGAAATACGCATTGCCAGATAGGTATTGGAAAACAGCTTGACGGCTTCAGCTTCGGTCGAGCAGGTAAAGAGTACCGGAATATTCTCCGTCGGTTCCAAAGCACCTTCAACCAACATAGCGGCAAATACTCGCGCACGCTCCGACTCTTCTCCAACGATAATTCTCGACGGGTGTAAGTTATCGTAAAGCGCTCTTCCTTCCCGCAAAAACTCCGGAGAAAAGAGAATATGATCACAGCCATACCGCTTTTTGATGTTTTCCGTATAACCTACCGGGACCGTCGATTTAATCACCATTACCGCGTCAGGATTAATCGCGAGAACGTCCTCGATTACCGATTCAACACTTACCGTATTAAAAGCGTTAGTTTCTACGTCATAGTCTGTAGGCGTTGCTATGATAACAAAATCCGCACCGCGATAGGCTTGTTCTTTATCCAGTGTCGCAGTCAGATCAAGCGTTTTATTCTCTAAAAAATCGCTGATTTCCGCGTCAATGATCGGCGATTTTCGCTGATTCAATAAATCGACTTTTTCGGCAACAATATCGACCGCCACCACCTCATGGTGCCTGGCCAGCAAAACCGCCAACGAAAGTCCGACATATCCCGTTCCAGCTACCGCAATTTTCATAATTTAGCGAACCTCTTCCACACTGATCTACATTAGCTCATTAGCCTTTACCGAGTTTCGGATGGGCAATCAACACCCGCGCAAACATTCCGGCAAACCGATCTAGAATAGAGATTAAAACCGCTGGCCGCAAACGCCCGGCCAGAAGTTTCATAAAACTTTAAAGCAGGCAACCGGCGATATTGAATCATTACTCCACCGTGACCGACTTGGCCAGGTTTCTCGGCTGATCGACATCGGTTCCCTTGATCAAGGCAACATGGTAAGCAAGCAATTGCAGAGGGATATTAAAGGTAATCGGCGCCGTGATTCGCCCGACATTGCTAGTGGCTTTGACCACTTTCATACCGCCTTCCGAATTGGTATTGGCATTTTCGTCCTCAAATACCACCATCTGCCCGCCGCGCGCGCGGACTTCCTGCAAATTCGATTTCAGCTTCTCAAGGAGATCGTCATGTGGGGCGATTGCAATAACCGGCATATTTTCGTCGATCAAAGCCAGAGGGCCATGTTTAAGCTCGCCGGCCGGATAAGCTTCGGCATGAATGTAACTGATTTCCTTCAACTTGAGCGCGGCTTCCAAAGCAATCGGATACATGGTTCCGCGCCCTAAAAACAAAGCGCTGCTTTTATCGGCGAACTGCTTGGCAATTTCTTTGATCTCCGCTTCGTGCGCCAAGGCTTTACTGATCAATCCAGGTAACTTCTGCAACCCCTGGACAATGATTCGCTCGCGTTTTGCAGTCATCCGCCCTTGGACTTTTCCAAGGGTCATCAACAACAGGGACAGCGCAACCAACTGAGTGGTAAAGGCTTTGGTCGAAGCCACCCCGATTTCTGGCCCGGCATGGGTCAGAAAAACCAGATCAGACTCACGGGTCAGACTGGATTCCGGTACATTACAGATCGTCAAAGTCGGGCAATTCAAGCGAAGCGCATCGCGTTTCTGCTTGATCTGCTGTAAGGCAGCCAGCGTATCCGCCGTCTCTCCCGACTGACTGATGGTCACAAAAAGCGTATTATTCAACAGAACCGGGTTTCGATAACGGAACTCGCTGGCCACTTCGACCAGACAGGGAACGCCGATGATATCTTCAAACCAGTATTTCGACACCAGACCGGCGTGATAACTGGTACCGCAGGCAATAATCTGAATCTGGGACACCGACGCAAATAAGCTCTCCGCCTGATGACCGAATGCACTGGTCAGGACGTTTTCCTGAGTAATGCGACCTTCCAAAGTATCGACTACCGCTTGCGACTGATCGAAAATTTCTTTATGCATGTAATGGCGGTGTTCGCCCAGCTCTACCGATGTCGAAGACAGGCTGGATTGTTTGATTTCGCGTTCGACGACTTCGCCTTTCGCATCGATAATCTCCAACTCATCACGCCGAATACGGGCAAGATCCCCCTCTTCCAGAAAAATAAAATTCTGTGTCACCGGCAAAAGAGCAGAAACGTCCGAAGCGATGAAATACTCGCCCAGACCAACACCGATCACCAGTGGACTGCCTTTACGAGCCGCCACCAGCGTATCCGGATCGTCAACCGCCATCACTCCCAGCGCATAAGCGCCTTTAAACTCATTTAAAGCGTTTTGCACCGCAGAGAAGAGCAGCTGATCCTTGGACAGGCCTTTTTCTTTCATAGCCTGCAGATATTTATGAATACTGTGGGCAACCACTTCGGTATCGGTTTGCGACGTAAAACGATAGCCCAGCGCAAGCTGTTCGCTTTTCAGCTCCTGATAATTTTCGATAATACCGTTATGAACCACCGCAACTTCGTTGTTGCAAATATGCGGATGCGCATTATTTTCCGCAGGCACACCATGCGTTGCCCAACGAGTGTGAGCAATCCCGATACAACCGGCCAGATTGGTTTCCGAGGATTTCACCTTATCTTTCAGATCCTGAATCTTACCGAGAGAGCGGATACGCTGCAGCTTCACGTTATCGTCAATGACCGCGACGCCGGAAGAATCGTACCCTCGATATTCCAGACGCTTGAGTCCCTCCAGTAAAATCGGAGTAACGTTTCGTTCCGCAATGCCACCTACAATTCCGCACATAATTTATCGACATCCAAAATAAGCATAAAATAATTGGGGATTATAGCAGAAAAGCCGATAGACACCGGCTTCAAGAGGGAGGAATCTTGCGCAGCGAAACCGGAATATTGCTTTCCCGATCAAAAACACCCCATTAGGGTTCCGCAAAGATTGTAAGACTTTGAAAATCAAGCAAACGTAACCTGAAACAACTTAAACGCAACCTGGAAGACTATTTAACAAAAACAGCCTCCACCCTCACACTTCAGACGAAATGCTGACCGGAGTTAATTTCCAGATATCGTGGTTGTATTCCTGCATTGTACGATCAGTTGAGAAAATACCGCTGCTGGCAGTATTCAGAATGCTCATCTTAATCCACTCAGACTGATTCAAATACGCTGATGCGGCAATCTGCTGCTCGGTAATATAGCTATGGAAATCCGCCAGAGTCATCCACGGATCGTTCGGACTGCGCATCGACTGGATGATGTCGTTAAAAATCCCCGGTTCAAACTGATTGAAATGCCCGCTCTCCAAAAGCCCCAGAACCGCCTGCAACTCATAACTCTGGTCGATGAATACCTGAGGATTGTAATGCGGACGCAAAGATTCCACCTCAGGGGTATGCAAACCGAAAAGGAAAAAGTTTTCCGGCCCAACCGCTTCGCGAATTTCAACATTGGCGCCGTCCAGAGTCCCGATCGTCAAAGCACCGTTCATCATAAATTTCATATTCCCGGTACCGGAGGCTTCTTTACCGGCGGTGGAAATCTGCTCGGACAGATCGGTTCCAGGACAGATCACTTCCATCGCGGAAACCCGATAATTTGGAAAGAACACTACTTTCAACTTATCGCCGACATCCGGATCAGAATTCACCACTTCGGCAACATTATTAATCAACTTAATGATCTGTTTCGCCATCGCATAACCCGGAGCCGCCTTGCCGCCAAAAATCACACTGCGATTGGTCCACTCAGCGGTATCTCCACGCTTAATGCGCGAATAAAGATGAATCACATGCAAAATATTCAACAACTGACGCTTATATTCGTGAATACGTTTTACCTGAACATCGAACATCGAATCGGCGTTCAACTCGACTCCAGTCTGTTTTTTCACCAATTCGGCCAGACGCTGCTTGTTGCCACGTTTGACCGCAGCCCATTTTTTCTGAAAATCCGCATCGGTTGCATGCGGTTTTAACTTGCTCAACTGACTCAAATCGGTGATCCATTCTTCGCCGATCGTCTCGTTCAACAATTCCCGAAGATGCGGATTACACATCGCCAGCCAGCGACGCTGGGTCACGCCATTGGTTTTGTTATTGAATTTTTCCGGCCAGATTTCATAAAAATCATGGAACAGACCTTCCTTCAAAAGATTGGAATGCAGCTCGGCAACCCCATTAACGGAATGACTGCCGACAATCGCCAGATACGCCATACAGACATTATTGTGTTCATCAATAATCGACATACGTCTCTGACGCTGAATATCGGCCGGCCATTTCATGGCGACCTGCATCAAAAAACGCCGGTTGATTTCGTAAATAATTTCCAACGGTCTTGGCAGCAGGCGTTCAAACAGGCTGACTTGCCATTTTTCCAACGCTTCAGGTAACAGCGTATGGTTGGTATAAGACATGGTTTTGGTGGTGATCGCCCAGGCTTCGTCCCATTTCACCCCTTCCTTATCGACCAGAAGGCGCATCAATTCGGCAACAGCCAGGCTTGGATGGGTATCATTCAGCTGAAAAGCATGATAATCGGCAAACTTACTGAAACCTTCATTGTGTTTCTTCCATTGCGCGATCACATCCTGCAAACTCGCCGAAACCAGAAAATACTGCTGTTTAAGGCGCAACTCTTTACCGTTTTCACTGCTGTCATTCGGGTAAAGCACCATAGTGATATTTTCCGCCTCGGATTTTTTCGCGATGGCTTCATGGTAAGAACCGGCATTGAATTCTGAAAGATTAAACCCTTCCTGAGCAGAAGCCGACCATAAACGCAAAGTGTTCACCGTCTGATTCTTATAACCCGGGATCGGCACATCGAACGGAACGGCTTCAATCTCTTCGGCATTTTCCCAGTGAACGGTCAGTTGCCCGGTATGCGGATCGGTATATTGGCGGGATTCGCCGCCAAACTTGACAATGCGGGTGTATTCGCTACGCATAACTTCCCACGGATACTGCCCGGTTCCAAGCCAATGATCCGGCTCCTCAACCTGGAAACCGTTTTTGATTCGCTGCCGGAACATGCCGTATTCATAACGCAGGCCGTAACCCATAACAGGCAACTGTAAGGTGGCGCAACTGTCCATAAAACAGGCAGCCAATCGTCCCAGACCGCCGTTTCCTAACCCGGCGTCACGCTCACTGTCCTCAATTTCTTCAAGACCAAGACCGAGATCATGCATCGCCTCGGCCGCTTCATGCTCAATACCGAGATTCAAAAGATTGTTGCTCAAGGATCGTCCGATCAGAAACTCCATCGAAAGATAGTAAGCCTTTTTGAGATTCTGATTATTATAGGCATGCCAGGTTTCTTTCCAGTAAGCCATCAGACGATCGCGGGTCGCGTAAGAAAGCGCCTTAAAAAGGTAGTAGTCTTCCGACCGAGGATTCCGCCCCATGAAATGGCACAGATATCTTAGAAAATCGGTTTCGATAGACTCCTTATCCAATCCGGCGTATTGCAACATATCGGCAATGCATTCCAGACGGACCGCTTCTTTTACACTGGCCATTTTCAACTCTCCCGAACATACAGTTTCAAATAGTGTTTAACACTGGTCTTCCAGGCAAAATCCTGTTCCATTGCCGTCTTTTGCAACGCCTGCCAGGAACGTTTCTTGGAAAATAGATAAATCGCATGCAACATGGTTGATTTCAAGGCGTGGTAGCTCGGATCATAGAAAACAAAGCCGGTGGCCATCCCTTTTTTAAGATTTTCCTGAGTCGCATTCACAACGGTATCCGCCAAACCGCCGGTATGATGCACAATCGGCGGAGTTCCGTAAGCCAGACTGTACATCTGATTCAAACCACAGGGTTCGAAACGAGACGGCATCAAAAACATATCTGCACCGGCTTCCACATGGTGCGCCAGCGTTTCCGAATAGCTGATGAAAACCCAGACGCGTTGTGGATAGTCACGTGCAAAGTCGAGCAACGCCTGTTCAAAATGTTTGTGGCCGGTACCGACAAAAACAAAATTGGCGTTGGTCTGGGCCAGCAAATCAGGCAATACCTGCAACACCAGATCGATTCCTTTTTGTTCGACCAGACGTCCGACCAGCCCGATCAAAGGCGCTTCCAACCATTCATCCATCGCTTCATCAATCTGCTCGTCGCTCATTTGCGCGGCGGCGGCCAATTCGGACAACAAAAACGCCTTATTGCGCTTTTTGCCGGCAACCCGTCCTTTTTTCACCGAATAATTCTCATGCAAAAACTGATCGGTTTGCGGATTCCAGGTTTCGGTGTCGATACCGTTCAGAATACCAACCAGACGACCTTCTTCGGCGCGTTTCTGCAAAATCCCCTCAAACCCGTAACCAAATTCCTGATAGCAGATTTCCTTCGCATAAGTCGGGCTGACGGTAGTTACCCAATCCGCATAGGCAATACCCGCCTTAAGCATGGAGAAATGCCCCCAAAATTCGACCCCTTCGGAATGCCACATGGACTGCGGGACATACAAACCATCAAACAGGGATTTAGGGAAATTTCCCGAATACGCCATATTATGAATCGTAAAAATACTCTTCGGCGCTTCCGCTTCCTGTTTCAGAAGCGCTGGAACCAAACCGGTCTGCCAGTCGTTAGCATGCACCACTTCCGCCTGCCATTTCAGACCGCAGCGGTTCATCGCCAGTTCGACAACCACCTTGGAAAAAACGCCGAAACGCTCACCGTTATCCCACCAATCCGATCCATCTTCCGCCAGATACGGGTTGCCTGCTCGATCAAACAATTCGGGAATATCAACCAGCCAGACCGGAAAATCCAACCCTTTCTCGCTCGAAGCCTTAAGCTGCAGAATATTCGCCTGAAAAGCTCTGCCACACGCATTAACAGTGTGTTCGGCAACTTTTTTGTAAGCCTCCGACGGCAACTTGTCCATTACAGCTTTGTAAGCAGGCAATACCAAACGAACAGAGTGTTTCAGAGCGGCCAGAGCGTTGGGTAAACTTGCAGAAACATCAGCCAAACCGCCGGTTTTAATCAGTGGATGCGCTTCCGAAGCAGCAAATAAAATATTCATATCCAAATCCAAGTGTGTTTTAAAAAAGCCCTTTCAATCCTCAAAAGAGCATTCATTCGTTCTTAAATCTTGTTTTCTAAACTTTCAACACCAGCAAACCCAAAGGCGGCAGGGTCAGTTCAACCGAACATGGCTGATTCATCCACGGCACAGGTTCACTCTGAATATAGCCTCCGTTGCCGATGTTGCCACCGAAAAACATGGCGGCATCCGAATTGACAATTTCTTTATAGACGCCTTCTTCCGGCAGACCGATGCGATAGTGCGCCCGGGGAACCGGCGTGAAGTTAAACAGACAGATCAGAGTTTCCTCTTCCGATTTACGCATAAAGCTCAAAACAGACTGACTGTAATCGTGGCAATCGATCCATTCAAAACCTTCAGAATCAAAATCGTGGCGATATAACGCCGGAGACTGTCGATAAAGATAATTCATCGCCTGAGCAAAACGCTGAACCCCCTGATGGAGCGGCTGCTCGCACAAATGCCAATCCAAGCTGCGTGACTCGCTCCATTCACCCCACTGAGCGAATTCGCCCCCCATAAAGAGCAACTTTTTACCCGGATGCAAAATCTGATAACCAAGAAGTAATCGCAAGTTCGCGGCCTTCTGCCAATCGTCGCCTGGCATTTTCCCGATCAGCGACCCTTTCAGATGCACCACTTCATCATGCGAAAGCGGCAGCACAAAATTTTCGCTGTAGGCATACATCTGACTGAATGTCAGCTCATTATGATGATAAGAACGGAAAATCGGCGGCTTCTCAAGATAATCCAGCGTATCGTGCATCCATCCCATATTCCATTTCATGGAAAAACCGAGTCCTCCCATCCAGGTAGGACGTGACACCATCGGCCAGGAAGTCGATTCTTCCGCCATCACAACTGCACCCGGACATTGCACATGCACCTGCTCGTTCAAGGCTCGCAAAAACGCAATCGCATCCAGGTTCTCACGCCCGCCGAATTCATTCGGCAGCCACTGCCCCTCTTCACGCGAATAATCCAGATAAAGCATGGACGCCACCGCATCCACGCGTAAACCGTCGATGTGCAGTTCCTTGACCCAGTAAAGAGCGTTCGCAATCAGGAAATTTCGGACCTCATTACGCCCGAAATTGAATATATAAGTTCCCCAGTCTTGATGCTCGCCACGCCGGGAATCTTCATGTTCGTAGAGCGCGCTGCCGTCAAAACGGCCAAGCGCAAATTCATCCTTTGGAAAATGCGCCGGAACCCAGTCCAGGAAAACGCCGATTTCATTCTGATGACAAAGGTCAACCAGATAACGGAATTCATCCGGCGAACCGAAACGGCTGGTCGGGGCAAAATATCCCGTTGCCTGATACCCCCAGGATTGATCAAGCGGATGCTCCGAAACCGGCAGGAATTCAACATGGGTATATCCCATCCATTTCACATACTCCACCAGACGGTGTGCCGCTTCGCGATAACTCAGAAACTCGCCTTCGGCATCTCGCTGCCAGGAACCGAGATGAACCTCATAAATATTGATCGGCTGCCCTTGCCAGTCAAACTCCGCTCTGGCGCGCAACCAGTCCTCGTCCTGCCACTCATACTGCGATTCATACACCAGACAGCCGGTACTCGGACGCTTTTCCATCGCAAACGCATAAGGGTCGATCTTAACGAGACAGTGGCCGGTATCGCGGTTACGGATTTCAAATTTATAAAGATCCCCGGCCTGCAATCCGGGAATAAACAGCTCCCATATTCCACTGCCGCCTAAGACGCGCATGGGATGGCGTAAACCATTCCAGCCATTAAAGTCTCCAATCACCGAAACTCTTTCCGCCGAAGGCGCCCAAACTCGGAAAACGACACCTCCAACCGTGTCTATTTCGCATGGATGCGCCCCCAACTTATCATAAATCTGCCAATGCTGGCCTTCGGCAAACAGATGGCAATCCAACTCACCCATCTGCGGAGCAAAGCTGTATGGCGATACTCGAGAATAAACCTGTTCACCTTCTTCATGC
The DNA here is from genome assembly GCF_963677875.1 of Thiomicrorhabdus sp. Classification (NCBI taxonomy): domain Bacteria; kingdom Pseudomonadati; phylum Pseudomonadota; class Gammaproteobacteria; order Thiotrichales; family Piscirickettsiaceae; genus Thiomicrorhabdus; species Thiomicrorhabdus sp. Next base: position 217,297 of record NZ_OY782564.1, read on the forward strand.
CATTCAAGCAACGGATGCGCCGGCAAAACTTCCAGCATCGCTTCATCCAGCTCGACCTGAAATAAGCCGGTATCGTAATAGGATTCCAGCGCTAAACGCTCTCCGTTATCCAGCACCAGATCACAGCCATTGGCGACCGGTTTCCAGGCACGGAAAACCCAACGATCATCACTCAGCGAATGGCACCCCAGAAATTCGAACGGATCGTAATGTCTACCGTTTTGCAACTTCTCCAGATGACCGTTAAAAATCGCCTTAGCGGCGGCTTGCGAGGTTTGAGACGAGGTTTCTTTTGACATAATATTCTTCTTATTCCACACTTAAGAGCTTCTAGCGGTGATTCAGCTCGACCAAAATACGAATTCCATCCGCCAACTTCGGATCAAGCTGATCCCATTTAAACTGCCAACGCCAGTTTTTATCCGTTGTTCCCGGAACATTCATCCGATCTTCCGAACCTAAGGCCAGCCAGTCCTGCATTGGCACAATCAGCGTATCCGCCACTGAATCGAACCCGGCAGCTATCAGCGGCCAAGGCATTTTCAGAGGAAGCTTGGCGGCCAGCAAAGAGTTTCGGCTAACCGCCATCAGTTGTTCGTCAACCCAGGTTTTAGTTCCGGCATCCAGTCCGCGATACCATCCAAGAGTCGTATCATTGTCATGGGTACCAGTGTACACAACCGAATTTGGCACCTGCTCGTCCAACGCATGCGGATTATCCGGCAAACCGTTAAAGCCAAACTGCAAAATCGACATGCCCGGTAATTCGAAATGCTCTTTCAAAGCCACAACTTCCGGCGTAATCAGGCCAAGATCTTCCGCAACCAGCGGCAGATCAGGGAAACATTCCTGCAATTCCGCCAGCAACTCATCGCCAGGCGTTTCCACCCAGCGACCATCAATGGCGGTTTCCGCATCGGCGGCGATCTCCCAGCATGCCTGCAAACCTCGGAAGTGATCAATTCGAATCAGATCAAACTGTTCCAGTGCGGCAGAAACCCGATGGCGCCACCACGCAAACCGATCCTGTTTCATCACTTCCCAGTCGTAATGCGGATTACCCCAGCGTTGACCGGTCGCCGAAAAATAATCCGGAGGAACACCCGCCACCACTTGCGGATTTAAATTCTTATCCAGCTTGAACAACTGGGGATTAGCCCACACATCGGCGCTGTCGAAAGCAACGAAAATCGGCATGTCGCCAAACAGACGAATACCGAGTTTATTGGCGTCCGCTTTCAATTTCATCCACAGTGTTTGCAGAGCAAACTGCTGTTTTTTTAAATGATCAATCAAATCAGCGTGGTGGTCGGCAAATTCGAGTAAAGCCTGGCGATCGCGCATTCTCAAATCACGCGGCCAATCCCGCCAGCTGCGATGCGACTGCACATGACGAATCGCCATAAACAAAGCGTAATCTTCCAACCAGTGCGGCGGCGTTTTTTTGTATGCCTTGAATGCAACAGGATCGATCAAAGCTTCCCAATCGTCAGGCAACAATGCCGGATTCAAAGCAAAAGCCGAAACCGCATTATAAGGAGAAAGATCGTCGTGAGGTTCCGTCAATGGCAAACACTGCCATATTTTCAAACCGGCGCTGTGCATCCAATCCAAAAACTTCCAGGCTTGCTGGTTTAAAACACCGAGTTTACCCGGTTCGTTGGGCAAAGAGGTTGGATGCAATAGCACTCCGGCTTGTCTAGGATTCACCAAATCCTTCTCCTTCTACATCAAATACGCACCTTAAAGCATAATCTTTTTTATTAGCAGGCCGACCTGAGGCGACACCAACACTCCGACCCGCCTTTAGTTCCGACGCATGGTTCCGGAATTTTCCATCTCACCGCCGCCGCTGGAAATCGCCATCTCAAGGTCTTCCGGTGGTTCCATATTGAGCAGACGATACAAGCGAGTCAGTTGACGCCGGTACAAACGGTCGAAATTTCTCACACTGTCCGATGGGTTATAATCACCAAACCACCAGAACCAGTCAGAACCTTCACAAATCGCAAGCTGGTTGGTTGCAGCTTCAACCTCGCTCGGAGACAGCTCTCCCGATGCGATCACCTGATCGAAACACTCTTTCGCCGCCACCAGCAGATCCCAGCCAAGGTTTTTGTCTTTTTCTCCAATCCAGGTAGAGAAAGAACCGTACACCCAGCTTCCGGCCTTCAAGGTTGGCAGATGACGCAATTTCGCACCGGATTCCAAAGCTTCGCTAAAAGTAGTCATTTCGATTCTCGGGTGGCTGCTGAGTTTATCGTACAGTGCCGACAGGAAGTGCTGCGCATTATCGGGATAATATTCCCAAGCATTTTCACCATCCAGAATAACGGTGACAACATGCTGTTCAACGCTTTCACCAAGAAACGTACCGATATTCTGCAGGTGATGAACAAAATCACCAGCCGCATCCTGCGGATTCCAGTCTTTATATTGAAAGCCGATCAGATCCGACAAACCGTCATCACGGAAAAACAGCGCGCAATTCTGCGATGCATGCTGCAACGGCTGATAAAGCGCTTTTTTACTATTGAGATCGTGCTGATCAATGTGTGATGCCTCGCAGGAATGACGCCAGACCCCTTCACCCGAAGCGGTCCATTTGAAGCAGTATTCATCCAACAACCCAACCGCCGCGCTGCTCAAGGCTCCCTCGGAAAGCCAAACGCCCTTTGGTTTGTGTTCGAAATACTGATTAAACACATTCAAACCTTTTTCAATATGCCATTTCGCGCGTTCATAGCCGTCCGGATATGCCGGCGATTCGGGAAGAGGGGCATGCGGCATGGCATCGCACGTTGTTTTGAAATCGATCAGCAAAGGCACAATCGGATGCCCGTAAGGCGTCATTGAAATCTCAATCTGACCGTTTTCCTGCAGGCGCTTATAGCGCGGAATAACACTGGCAACCGCATCCTTAACGATTTCGATCATAGTTCTTCGGTCAGCAGAGTCAAAATTGGCGCCCTTGTCCATCATCGACTGAATCCGCGGATCAGCCTGCCGCAACCCCATTCCCATCCAGGCAAGGTGATACCACATCAACAGATCGACAAAAAACTGATCGGACAGATAGTTCAAACACTGCGGATCAAGATGTTCGCCCTGCTTATGACAACTCACCATATCCGTCAAAGATTTGAACTTTGGCAAGGTATCAATCATCGTCGGCCCGTTCGCTCGCAAACACGCAGCAATAATATCCTCACGCGCAGCAAGATCCTGTGGAATTGCTTCCGCTCCTGCCAGCCAGTTCAACAGAGGATCACTCATCGGAGCCGAACGTTCCAGCCAAGCCGTCATCTGTTGTGTGTAATCGTCGAGCTGCTCCAGCAAAACCGGTGCAAAGTTGACAACCACCTTCGCCGCCGGGCACTCTTCCAAGTGCCAGGCCATATCGGTGTAATCCTTAATCGCGTGTAAATAAACCCAAGGCAAACGATAGACGCCGTCCAAACCATCTCGATAATGCGGCTGATGCATGTGCCAGCACACAACTACCTTAATGCGTTTTTTCTCCATCCTTTTCTCCTAAATTTCATTAAGGAATTGTCAGTTAAATCGGCCCGCCATTGATCAGGTACCGTAACGGCGAACAGAAGCCGACTCTCCCTGCAGGAGAGTCAATCTGCTCGACGAAACCGGAACGAACTTGATCAAACCTCAGAATACGAGGCTTTTCGAAACGGGGCCACTTTATCCGAATCTTCCCTGGGGCTCTCGGGCATCAGGTCGCTTATCTCAACATATGAATTTTCTGGCCCAGCATATCCGGTGTAACCAGCACAATGCCGGAAGACTCTTCAACGTAAAAGCGCTCCGCGTCGGCAACCGGATCTTCCCCGATAACCGTTCCCGGCGGAATCGACGATCCCTTGTCGATTACCGCATTTTGAATCCGACAGTGTCGACCCACTTCGACACGCGGCAGTAAAACAGAATCCTTAATCAGCGAGTAACTGTGAACACGCGACCCGCTCCCGATCATCGAGCGCTTGATCCGCGCACCAGATACGATGCAACCGCCAGCAACCAGAGAATCGATTGCTTCACCGCGGCGCCCTTCATCATCGAACGTGAACTTCGCCGGAGGCATTTGAGCCTGGTAGGTCCAAATCGGCCAGTCCCGATTGTAAAGATTAAGCTCCGGCTCAATCGAACATAAATCCAGATTGGCTTTCCAGAAAGACTCAATCGTCCCTACATCGCGCCAATACATCGGATCGCCTTTTTCGTCGACGAACGGATAAGCACGAACAACCTGATCCTTGATAATCGAAGGAATGATATCCTTACCGAAATCGCGCGACGAATCCGGATTATCGCTGTCTTCAATCAGCTTTTGATACAGGAATTCGGTAGAAAAAATGTAAATTCCCATCGAAGCAAGCGCCATATCCGGTTTGCCCGGCATCGAATCGGGCTCGGCCGGTTTTTCAGTGAATTTGGTAATTTGAAAATCTTCATTCACCGACATAACCCCAAAACCTTTGGCTTCTTCACGCGGCACTTCGATACAACCGATGGTAACATCCGCTCCGGAGCGGGAATGATCCAGCAACATTTTGCTGTAATCCATTGAATAGATATGATCGCCACCCAGCACCAGTACGTACTCCGGCGTATGTCGACGCATGATATCAAGGTTTTGATACAAGGCGTCGGCGGTTCCTTTATACCAATCCTTATCGACACGCTGCTGTGCTGGCAACAATTCGACAAATTCACCCACCTCGTAACGCATGAAACTCCAGGCGCGTTGAATATGGCGGATCAAAGAGTGAGATTTATACTGCGTCAAAACGCCGATTTTACGAATCCCGGAATTGACACAATTGGAAAGAACGAAGTCGATAATACGATACTTACCGCCAAACGGAACCGCCGGTTTGGCACGCCAGCGCGTCAGTTCTTTCAAGCGACTGCCTTCGCCGCCGGCCAAAATTAATGCTAAGGTTTTTCGAGTTAAATGAGTCGACGTTTTCGTTTCGCTATAATATTTCATCCACGGTAATCCTCTATACGGAAATTAGGTTTCAGCACCCGCTATGACCGCATTCATGCGGTTCTTTTTTCTAAAAAAATTAAAATTCCTGATTATTCTTGATTGCTTGATGTCTTTTCCGAGCCGCTCAATCCTCCTGAAAGCGTTCAAAAACAATCGAACGACATTCCCGATACGGCTTGCAAGCTGTCAATCGGTTTCCGCCAAGTTTTCAAAACCGGCAGTCTCAACAGCAACCATACTCCACCACGCTAATCTTACCGCCTTCCAGGCTTTCGAACCTTGACAGAGATCAAATAGTGCATAGCACCTTTTACACCAAGATGATCACCTTTCACTAATATCTCCACAGCAAGCTTCGATAATCGGTGCGAACACGGCCATTTTCAGAACGACCTTACTGAACATACGCCTGAAACGGTGATCTTTCAAGCAAAGTTACATTTTTACTGCGGCGATTCCGGCTTGCGAAGTGCATTGCCAATCTTCCATAAAAGTGCGCACGCACCAATACGGAAGACAAAACCACATCTTTGCACGTAAATTCCACACCAAAAATAAGCCGAATCACGACCGTTTTACAGGCATACTGCATTCATTTTCGAACAACAAGCAAATCACCGAAAAAGGAAATAATTCTGCACCAAGAACGACTTCATTTTGCCAACTGGAAAGGCGATTTTTTTGAACTATTTGTGACGCATATCCGAGCAATGCGATCAAGTATCTCAAAGTCGGACAGCTTCTTCACCCTACCTCAAAACACCCGAAAACAAATAACATTCTCCCGCCGTATAAACACAGGGATTTTACATTGCAACCGGCAAATACGAGGAACACTAAAACAGGAAAGAACAGAAAGAAAAGAAAGCTAAGAAAGAAAAATGAACACATGCGCCCGGATAGCCCGGGCGATCAAAGACTGGCGTCAATCAAGCGGCGTAGATCGCATCCAACCCTTCGCAGATCAAGTGATTCAGAAAAGTATGCGCTTCTTGAATTCTGGCGGTTTCTAAACAATCCACTCGAAAACAGATATCCGCCAACGCACTCAAACGACTCTCCGGGCCACCGGTCATGCCGACCGAATAACAACCGAGCTGCCGAGCTTTATCGACCGCTTCGATCACATTCTGACTATTGCCCGAAGTCGACATCGCAATCAAAACATCATTCGAACCGGCCAAAGCTTCGATCTGACGGGCAAACACACTGCCAAACTCGTAATCGTTGCTGTGTGCGGTCAGAATCGAACTGTCTGTCGTCAACGCAATCGAAGCCAATGGCTGTCGGTCTTTGACATAACGCACCATCAATTCAGCCGCCATATGCTGGGCATCCGCAGCACTGCCGCCATTTCCCAGCCATAAAACCTTACCACCGCGATCCAGCGACTCAGCGATTTTTTCAACCACCGTCACCACTTTCTCACGCTGCTGCATAATCGATTCGATCGCTTCCTGATGCGATTGTAACGCTCGCTCAAACCCTATCTGTACCATTTCATCACGCTATCTAACTTTAAAACCCGCCAAGGTCGACGGTAAACGAACATCAGTCGCGGTTATTAATTTTTTCGACCAGATTGGTCGTTGAAAAACCTTGCCAGAACGACAGGACCTCAACCGATCCGCCATTTTCCCAGACGCACTGCGCCCCGGCAATTTCTTCGGGACGGTAATCACCACCCTTCACCAGAACATCCGGCTTCAATTTACAAATCAGACGCTCTGGAGTTTCTTCATTGAAAGGCACAACCCAGTCAACACAACTCAATGCCGATAAAAGTTCCATGCGGCCTTCCAGCGGCACGATCGGACGAGTCGGCCCTTTCAGTTCCTGAACCGATTCGTCGGAATTCACCGCGACAATCAGACGATCACCCAAACGGGCGGCTTCATTCAAATAACGCACGTGACCGCTGTGCAACAGATCGAAACAGCCATTGGTAATCACAACGCGCTCGCCGTTCGACTGCGCAATACCGACCAGTTCCAGCAATTCATCTTCGTTCAGGGCAACATACCCCTGATGGCGCATCGATGCCTTGATGACTTCATCCAGTTCCGCTTTGGAAACCGTCGAAGTGCCCACCTTACGAACCACAATACTCGCTGCCTGATTGGCCAGATTCACCGAAGCCTGCAAACTCATCCCGGACGCAAACGCCGTAGCCAAAGTCGCCATCACCGTATCTCCGGCACCAGTAACATCAAATACTTCCTGAGCCTGAGACTGCAGCAAATAAGGATCGGCCCCCTTCGAAATCAACGCCATTCCATGTTCACTGCGCGTCACCAGAAGCGCATCCAAATCCAGCGTTTCCACCAGGGCTTCCGCTTTATTCAGCAAAACCGCCTCGTTGGCAGCTGAACCAACGATCGTTTCGAATTCAGACTGATTCGGCTTCACCAGCGTTGCCCCTCGGTAACGACTGAAATCGTCACCCTTAGGATCAATCAGCACCGGAACGCCGGCGGATTTTGCTGCAGCAATCATGCTCTCTACCGCCTGAAGCGCACCTTTCGCATAATCGGAAACGACCAGTGCGTCGTAATCAGCGATCCATTGTTCAACTTTCTCAGCCAGTACCCGCGCCGGTTCAGCCGGCACGGCTTCTTCGAAATCCATGCGAATCAACTGCTGGTGATGACTCAAAATCCGTAGCTTGCAGATGGTCCCCGACTCCGATAAAACCCAGTCGTAATCAACCTGAGCTGCAGCCAGCAATTCACTTAACTGACGACCGTGAACATCGACCCCGCCGTGACCGTCGTCGCCAACTACGCCGAGTAAACGAACTTCGGCGCCCAAAGCGGCAATATTCAACGCCACGTTAGCAGCACCGCCGGCGCGGCACTCTTCCGAGGCGACCTTGACGACGGGAACCGGGGCTTCCGGAGAAATCCGACCGGCTCTGCCGGTCCAGTATTGGTCGAGCATGACATCACCGACCACAAGAATCTTGGTATTTGAAAAGTCGTGCATAACGACAAAAAGCCTTTCTTCTGAATTAAACTCCCGCCCGAGACGGGAAATTGCTTTAGAATGTGCGGATAGTTTAGCAGGAAACCCGCGAATGCATAGCCCAAATCCATTCCCCCAGGCGAAAAGATCACTCCAATTATTCTCATTGTTCATCGCCCTGTTCACATTCTCTTCCGCTCAAGCCCAGAAGTCGCCGAATGAGCTTATGCCTTATGCCATTATCGGCTCAGTCGCCTCTTTGGTCTTTGCCTGCTATCAAGGCAAAACACCTTGCACACTGACACCGGAAATGGATGCCGACAAACTGACTTTCAGCGTTGACCGTGGACAGGACAATAAACTGTATCAAGAACGCGTTTCCATCGGGATGGATTGGAAAGAAGCCATTTACCAAGGGCAATACTGGAGTTTGAAAGGCCGCTGGGATTTAAGCGTCCACCATTGGCACAGTGATAGCCAGGGCGTCCGTAACGACAGCGGCTATATCATCGGCCTGACCCCGATTTTCCAATACCGTTTAAACAGCGATGAGATTTCACCCTATATCGAGATGGGCGCCGGACCACACCTGCTGGATAATATTTACATCGAAGACGAAGACAAATCAACGCAGCTGCAGTTCGGCGACCATCTGGGAATCGGCTTTAACGCCGGGCCGGTTGAAGTAGGCTATCGCTACATTCATATTTCCAACGCCAACATCGAACTCCCAAACCCCGGCACGGATTTCCACAATCTGCATTTTGCCTACCGTTTTTAAGCAGAAAGTTTTAAGATAACGCCATTCAAATTTTTCAAAGTTTCCAGAGCTATGACATCCGAATATCAAAGTATTGCAAAACGCGTTTTCGACATCGAAGCCGAAGCGATTCTCCACCTCAAAAACCTGCTTGATGCGCAATTTGACGGCAGTGTCGAAGCCATTCTAAACACGCAGGGGCGTGTCGTTATCTGCGGTATGGGAAAATCCGGCCTGATCGGCAAAAAAATCATGGCGACCTTCGCCAGCACCGGAACCCCCTGTTTCTTCATGCACCCCGGCGAAGCCTTCCACGGCGACTTGGGAATGGTTTCTCCGAAAGATGTATTTCTGGCACTGTCCAATTCAGGGGAAACCGAAGAAGTGATTCGCCTGCTGCCGTTTCTCAAAGACAATGGCAATGTGGTCATTTCCATGACCGGGCGTCCGGAATCCACCTTGGCTAAAAACTCGGATTACCACTTAAACATTGCCGTCCCGCAAGAAGCCTGCCCGCATCAACTGGCCCCGACCTCATCAACCACTGCAACACTCGTTATGGGCGATGCGCTGGCTGTCGCTCTGATGGAAGCACGCAACTTTCAACCGCATCAATTTGCCCGTTTCCACCCGGGCGGAAGCCTTGGCCGAAAATTGCTGACACGTGTCAAGCACGAAATGAAAGCCAGCAATCTGCCGATGATTTCTGCCGACGCCAGTATGACCAAAGTCATTCACAGCATGAACGAGGGCCGCCTCGGACTGTGTATTGTCGATCAGGGCAAAGGCATCATTACCGATGGCGATCTGCGCCGACATATGGAAAAAGACCCGGCCGGCCTGATGAGCAAAACCGCAGCCGACATTATGATGAGCAACCCGAAAACCGTTTCCGCAGAAGCCCGACTGAGCGAGGCCGAAGAGTTGATGAATCAATACAAAATCACCTCACTACTGGTCAAGGACAATGACCAGCTGGTCGGCGTCATCCAGATTTACGACTTGAACGCCTGAAAAAACGGTCGGAGCGAAGGGTGCGGCGCACGTTATATCAGTTTCTGAACGGCTTGGCTTTGCCGCTGTTCGCTTACTCCGCCTGGAAACGATGCCGCCGCTATCGGCAATTGCAGCAACTGCAATCACTCCCCGACATCAAACATTGTTTTCGATCCCGTTTCGGCTTCGCTCAACCACCTCTGCAAACCGACGGCATCTGGATTCATGCCGTTTCCGTCGGCGAAACCCGCTCCATTTTTCCTCTGCTCGAACAACTCAACCAAACCTACCCGGATCTGCCGATCACACTGACCAGCGGTTCAACTCAAGGGGCGATCCAAGCGTTAAAATTCGCACCGGTGCCGGTTCAGCACTACATGATTCCCTATGACTTCGACTTTGCGGTAAATCGCTTTTTAAAACGCCTCCAGCCACGATTAGTCATTATGATTGAAACGGAAATCTGGCCAAATCTGTACCACGCCTGCGCGGCAAAAAATATTCCGCTGGTTCTTGCTAACGCCCGCTTGAAAGAACGTTCATTTCACGCTTATCGGAAATGGGGCGGTAAAATGCTTGCCGACGCTCTAAACCAGACGCGCCTCATTGCCGCACAATTCCCCGAGGATGCCCGTCATTTCGAGCAACTCGGAGCCGATCCGCAAAAAATCCGCATTCTCGGCAACCTGAAATTTGACCTGCAACACGACAAAATGCTGCGCCAGAACGCGCTTCAATGGAAGCAAAGGGCGCATTTACAGCAATCTTTTATCTGGGTGGCCGCCAGCACACATGCCGATCCGGAACAGGGCAAAAGCGAAGAAGAATTAATGCTTGAGGCGCATGCCGCTCTGTTACAGACACACCCCGATGCGCTGCTCATTCTGGTACCGAGACATGCCGATCGATTTGACGAAGTTGCCCGTTTAGTGGAGAAAAGCGGTCTCCGCTGGACTCGACGCAGTCAAACCCGGAACCTTGAACAGCCCGTCCAGATTTATCTGGCTGACAGCGTCGGCGAAATGATGCTCTGGTTCGCAGCCTGCAATGTTGCCTTTGTCGGCGGTAGCATGGTGCCTTTCGGCGGACATAATATTCTGGAACCCGCTTCGCTGCACAAACCCGTTATCTCCGGCCCGCATTATGCCAACCTGAAAGCCTTGTTCAACACTTTCCTGAAAACCGATTCTCTCTCAATCAGCGACTCACCGAAAATCCTGGCAGAACAGCTGACCCGTTTCGCCGATCATCCCGACAAACAAATCGAAGCAGGCGAACAGGCTTACTGTGCTTTTGAAAGCCACAGCGGAGCATTGCAACGACTCATGCAGGCAATCAAACCTTACCTCTCCTCAGAATCGAACCGTTGAAGATTTCCATCCGCGGTTCCGCCTGTCGGCAACAAGACAAGCCTGCACTTCAAACACTTTCAAAGATTAATCTCTCAAATCGTTGATCAAATTTTTTTGATTATCTTAAGTCTGGAAAATCAGGCATAGTAACAGCCTTGCAAAGCAGCCCGGCGCTGCTTTTTGACAAGATAAATTCAAAAAAGAGAGAGCATATAACATGAAAAAAACCCGTTTGGCTTTGGCATTAACCGCCGCGACTTTCGCATCCACCCCGGTACTGGCAACCAATGGTGACGTTTTAATCGGCCTGGGAAGCCAGTCGCGCGCGCTTGGCGGAACCGGTACGGCAGCCTTCTTCGGTTCGGAAAATGCACTGACCAACCCGGCGTTGCTGGCAAAATCGCAAGGTAGCGAATTCGCCATCGGCGGCACGATTTTCAAACCGAACGTCAAGGCCGAAGCAACGACCTTCGGAGTAGCAAGTCAAACCAGCGACAACGACCTGAACATCATCCCTGAAGTATCTTTGTCCACTCGTTTAAGCGATACCCTAACGTTTGGTCTGGGAATTTTCGGTTCGGCTGGTATGGGGGTCGATTACCGTGACACCAATGGCTTGATCAATGGCTACAGTAATCTGCAGATTATGAAATTCGTACCAAGTATCGCAATTAATCAGGACAACTTCGGTATCGGTTTTGCCCCAGTCATTCAGTACGGCGCGCTGGACATCAACTACCGACTGGATATGGACCAGAATGGCACAACTGAGACAAATGTTGGAAACGGTATGTCAACCGATCTTGGTTTCGGCTTTAACCTTGGCGGTTATATTGACGTAACGCCTGAATTAACGCTGGCAATGGCATATCAATCAGCAATTGATATGAAATACAAAAACCAGATGTCCGTAGCTTCTCAGCCATTTGTATCAATGGGCGTATTCTCCTCTCCTTTTGGCGATAGCCTGGAACAGCCAGCAGAAATTAAGCTGGGTGCTGCCTATGAAAAAGGGTCAATGCTGTACACATTCGATTACAAAAACATTAAATGGAGCGATGCAAAAGGCTATAAAGACTTTAACTGGAAAGATCAGAACGTCTTTGCCGTCGGTGCAAAATACAGTGGCCAAGGCTATTGGTTCGGTGTCGGTTACAACAAAGCAGATGATCCAATTGATGTTTTAGCGGACACCTCTCCAGCAAACCAGGGTATCAACTTCTTTAACAACCACTTCTTCCCTGGGATTGTTGAAAGCCATTTCACACTTGGCGGCGGTTATAATCTGACCAAAACCATTGCTCTGGACGGAGCCGTTGTTTATGCGCCGGAAGTCACCAAAACGGTTAATACCGGTTTTCTATCCGGGCAAGCCAATCCGACTGCAACAAGCGAAAAAGTCACCCACTCTCAAGTTGGTTACAGCATCTCGCTACGCATGAACTTCTAACCGAAGATTCAAGTACAAAAAAACCGGGCAATTGCCCGGTTTTTTATTCTCTGGATTCCAGAATTTACTTTTAATGCTGATACGCTTTATGAGATAGATAAAGCGCTAGAGAGACCATCATAATCGCCAGAGCGTAATACAGCAGCTCCAACGGTTGGCTCGGTTTCAGGAAAATCGCCTGCTCAAAAAACATTACGATCAGAATTAATACGATTACCTTAGCCAAACGATCTTTCAAATCGTCCAGCGAGTTAATAAACAAGATATTACTCGCTCCGTGCTTAGTGCCGGCAATGTCGATTTTAGAGATAAACAACTCATACAGACCCAAAGAGAAAATCAACAGAATCGCTCCCAGCAGAAAACCGTCTACCGAGCCGACAACATGCGCCACCGTTTGCGCCTTCAATAACGCACGCCCCTCATCATCCAGCTCGTGATAATGACTCAAGTGCGAAATCGTATAGAAAACGTCCACTGAGGTGGTATAGAAAATCGCAAACGCCGTGACCAGGCTGGCAACAACCGCGACCAGAACAACGAAACGGCTGTTCCACAAAAAAAATTCAAACGACCGTTCGGTCATGCTTTGGGAACCGGCTTCCACAATCTCTTTTCCCGGTTCGGTTTTCGGCTCACTCATTTTCATCCCCCAACACTTCGATGGTTAAATTGTGATTTGTATAGATACACAGATCGGCAGCAATATTCAATGACTTTTCCACCACCTCTCTGGCACTGAGTTCGGTATTGCTCATCAGAGCCTGTGCCGCAGCGTGCGCATAATTGCCTCCGGAGCCAATCGCAATGAAATCGTCCTGAGGTTCGATGACATCACCGGTTCCGGAAATCAGCAGCATATTATCCTGATCCGCCACCAGCATCATCGCTTCCAGCTTACGCAAGGCACGATCCGTGCGCCAGTCTTTGGCCATTTCGACAGCCGCGCGCATTAACTGACCATTATGAGTCTGCAAACGCCCTTCAAAACGCTCGAATAAAGTAAAAGCATCCGCAGTCGCCCCGGCAAAACCGGAGATGACCTGGCCGTTATAAAGACGTCGAACCTTGCGGGCATTGCCTTTCATAACAACATGCCCCAAAGTCACCTGACCATCGCCGCCAATGACCATTTGCCCGTTACGTTTGGCACATAAAATAGTAGTTCCGTGAAACGACATCCCTCTTCCTTTAAATATCTTCTACATCGCTTTGACAGCGAACTTCGTTAAGTTGAATTGCCCGCTATTCTATAGGATTTGCATGCCGACAACGAATTTTTGACCAGCACAGACAAGTCTCTTGCTCACTCTTTTTGTATTTTCAACGTGGTTTCTTGGCGCGTGGATGCGCCTGATCGTATACCTTTGCCAGATGCTGCATATCCAATTTCGTGTAAATCTGTGTGGTCGACAAATTGGCATGCCCCAGCATCTCCTGAACCCCTCTCAAATCGCCGCTCGATTCCAGCACATGCGTTGCGCACGCATGACGAAAACGGTGCGGCGACATCTTCGTCGGCAGACCGGCCATCAACGCCCGACGATCCAGACGTTGCTGAATTGAGCGAATTCCCAAACGTTTACCGCCCCGCCCGACAAACACTGCCGCTTCATTTTCAGCCGCATGCTCCTGGCGGATATCGAGCCAGTTTTTCAACGCCAGCAAAGCCTTACTGCCAACAGGTGCCAATCGCACCTTCTGCCCTTTTCCAAGAACGCGCACCCAACCGTCACCCAATTCGGCCAACCCCGGTTTCAAATCCAGTTCGGCACACTCTGCAACACGTAAACCCGCCGAATACAACAGTTCAAAAATCGCCTGATCGCGAACATCCATCCAGCCGCGTAACGGCTGATCAAGCAACTGCTGCGTCCAATCCACATCCAGACTTTTCGGCAATGGCTTCGGCTGCTTCGGCGCACGAATACCCCGAGCCGGATTGAGAGAAATACGTTCCATTTCCAGCAAAAAATCAAACAAACTGCGCAGGGCGGAAAGCTGTCTGCTCAAAGTACGCGCGCTGATTCCCTGCGTCATCCTCTCGGCGACAAAATCGCGAATCGCGGCGGCGTCGACATCACTCCATTGATCGAACGCTTCAGCATTTCCCCGCTCATCGCCACCGCGTTGCAGATAAAATCCAGCAAACGCGATCAAGTCCCGCTGATAACTGTCGATCGTATGTTGCGAGCGATTCTGTAACTTCAGTTCCCGCAAAAACGCTTCCCGCAGTAACATAAAAATTACCTTTCAAAGAGATGACGGAAACGGGAAGTGATCAACTCCGCCATCACACCAAGAAAATAGGTCCCCAGTTCCGGATTGAACCGATCGGTCACGCTACCCAGCGCCAGAGCACCCCAGACGCGCTTTTGTCCCAAGGGCAACAAACAGATGGAATCGATAGGCACATCTTCGCGAAACAAGCCCTTGCGCCACTCATCTTCCAGCAAACCGCATACCGGTTGACCGACTTCCAAGGTACTTTTCAGAGCCTTGACCCAGGTTTGGCTCACCCCCAGTTGAGAGAGGCCGTCAATGCTTTTTTGCGGCAGCTCCCAGGAAACCAGATGAATCGAATCCACTTCAAACAAGGCTTTCATTTCCCGATAAATGACTTCTACCGCTTCCGACTCGCTCTGCGCGGCCATCAAACGGTTGGTAAACAGCAAAACCTTCTGGAACAGCGCGCTGTTCTCGCCGGCAATGCTCATCATACTGTCAACCTCACCCTTCAACGAATCGCGTTGATGGCGCAGCTGAGTGATCTGCCGTTCCACCAGTGAAATCTGATTGCCACTCTGTGGGTGCGGAATACTCAAATCATTTAACAATTCAGGATACGTATGGAAAAACTGCGGATTACGGCTCAGGTAATCGGCAATTTGTCGTTCACTCAAAACCGCTTCGCTCATAGATTCACTTCACCTTCGAATACTGTTTCTGCCGGGCCGCTCATCCATAAAGGTTCTCCAGACCCGCTCCAGCGAATCTGCAGCTCTCCGCCAGGCAGAGAAATCAGTACATCGTCGTCAACCAGCTGCCAGCGATGAAGCACCGCCATGGCAGCACAAGCTCCGGTGCCACACGCCAAGGTCTCTGCAGCTCCACGTTCGTAAACACGCAGACGTACATGCCGACGATCAACTTTTTCGGCGAAACCGACATTCACTCTCTCCGGGAACAGCGGATGCGATTCCAGAAACGGGCCGATTGTCTCAACCGGAGCCTGATCCACGTCTTCCACCAACAGAACCGCATGCGGATTTCCCATGGAAACCGCGCCGATTTCAATTTCGCCGAGCGGTGTTTGCAGCGGATATTTCTCCTGCTGCAACTGCGTGAACGGCAAAGAATCAGGCTCAAAGTTCGGTTCCCCCATATTGACTCTAACCCAGCCGTTATCTTCTATATACAGAACAATGATTCCGGAAGCCGTTTCGACCACAATTTCTTTATTGTCGGTCAGCCCCTTATCGAACACAAAACGCGCAAAACAACGCGCGCCGTTTCCGCATTGCTGCACTTCCGAACCGTCGGCATTGAAAATACGATAGCGAAACTCGACGCCATCCCGTGTTGGGGATTCAACCACCAGCAACTGGTCAAAACCGATTCCGAAATTACGGTCGGCCCAGCGCTGAATCTGCTCCGCCTCGAAAGCAAATGGTTTATCGGTTGCGTCCACGACCATAAAATCGTTTCCCAAGCCATGCATTTTGGTAAATTTCAATGTCATCTTTGTGTATTTTCTGCCGTAAATCACCTCTCGCCGCGAAGCGATCGGTGAAGGGATCAATCTTTCTTCGATTCAGTGAAATTTATCACGACCATGATGACCTGGCAACTATTCTACAGCCCGCTCAAAGTAAGCCTCTTCCGTGGAATAAATCACTTTAACGACTGACTTCCTTTATAATGCACAACAAGTTTTGCGAAAACAGATAAGGATTTTTTCTCGATGATGACACCTAAAGAGATCGTGCATAGTTTAGATGCCCACATTGTCGGACAGGCCGATGCCAAACGTGCGGTCGCCATTGCTCTGCGTAACCGCTGGCGCCGCAGTCAATTGCCAACGGAATTGAGAAACGAAGTCACGCCGAAGAACATTTTAATGATCGGTCCGACCGGGGTCGGTAAAACCGAAATCGCCCGTCGCCTGGCCAAATTGGCAAACGCACCCTTTCTGAAAATCGAAGCCACCAAATTTACCGAAGTCGGTTATGTCGGTCGCGATGTCGATTCAATCATCCGTGATCTGGCGGAGAACGCCGTCAAAATGACCCGTGAGCAAGCGGTACAGCAAGTTCGCCGCCAGGCCGAAGACAAGGCGGAAGAACGCATACTGGATATTCTGCTCCCGCCGGTTCGCGGCAGAGAAGAAGAAAGCCACGAACAGATGGCCGATACCCGGCAGAAATTCCGCAAGCGCCTGCGAGAAGGCCAGCTGGACGACAAAGAAATCGAACTGGACTTAAGCGCTGCCGCACCGAATGTCGAAATCATGGGACCTTCCGGAATGGAGGAGATGACTCAGCAACTGCAAAGCATGTTTGAAGGCCTTGGCCAGCAACGCAAAGAGCGTCGCAAGCTGCCGATCAAAAAAGCCCTCAAAGCCTTGACCGACGAAGAAGCCCAGCGACTGGTCAACGAAGAAGAAATCAAATCGCGCGCAATCGAAAGCGTCGAACAGCACGGCATTGTCTTCATCGATGAAATTGATAAGGTTGCAAAACGTCAGGAAGCTTCCGGCGGCGACGTTTCGCGCGAAGGTGTTCAGCGTGATCTGTTGCCGTTGATCGAAGGTAGTACGGTTTCGACCAAATTCGGCATGATTAAAACCGATCATATCCTGTTTATCGCTTCCGGAGCCTTCCACCTGTCGAAACCTTCCGACCTGATTCCGGAATTGCAGGGTCGACTGCCGATTCGCGTCGAACTGCAATCACTCAACGTTCAGGACTTCATGCGCATTCTGACCGAGCCGAAAGCGTCTCTGACCAGACAGGCAATCGAACTGCTGAAAACCGAAGGGATTGAACTGAGCTTCACCGAAGCCGGTATCCGCCGTTTGGCCGAGATCGCTTATCAGGTCAACGAAGGAACGGAAAACATCGGCGCCCGCCGTTTGCACACTGTGCTTGAACGTTTGCTGGAAGAAGTGTCTTTCGATGCTCCCGAAAACCCGGGAAGTCAGGTTGAAATCACCGAAGACTTCGTCAACGAACGACTTGGCGAACTGGCGGTCAACCAAGATCTGTCGCAATACATTCTGTAACCTGAACCGGGAAGCCTTGATATGCCTCACCCTTTGACGATCAAGCTGCATCAGAAATCGCGCAAACTGGAAATCGGCTTTGACGACGGCAAAACTTTCCAACTGCCGTGCGAATACCTTCGAGTCTATTCGCAATCGGCAGAAGTGACCGGCCACGGGCCGGGACAGGAAACATTGCAACTCGACAAACAGGACGTCAATATTGCGGAAATTTCCCCTGTCGGCAACTATGGCATAAAATTACACTTTGACGACGGACACGACACCGGCATTTACACTTGGCAACGTCTATACGAACTTGGCGACAAACAACACAGTTACTGGATGGACTATCTGCGCCGGGTCATGCGTGCCGGGCACAAACACCCGGATCTGGATGCGCTCAAACAGGCGCCCCACAACGAATAGGAACTCAAGCATGAACCAGTCAAAAAAAACCATTGATTTCGGATTCACCGAAGTCCCGCTGGAAGAGAAGGTCAAACGCGTCAAAGGCGTATTCGATTCGGTCGCCGGTAACTACGACATTATGAACGATGTCATGTCAATGGGCATCCATCGCCTGTGGAAACGCCATACCATCGAACTGAGCGGAGTTCGCCCCGGCCACAAAGTGCTGGATCTGGCCGGCGGAACCGGCGACTTAACCAAAGCGTTTGCCAAACGTGTCGGTAGCCAAGGTCAGGTTGTACTGGCCGACATCAACGAAAGCATGGTGCGCGTTGGACGTGATCGCATGATCAACGAAGGTTTGATCGGCAATATCGACTACACCATCACCAATGCCGAAGCTCTGGCCTTCCCCGACAACAGTTTCGACCTGGCAACCATTGCCTTCGGTCTGCGCAACGTCACCAATAAGGATAAAGCCCTTGCTGAACTGTATCGTGTTCTGAAACCGGGCGGACAACTGATGATTCTGGAATTTTCCAAAGTCACAAATCCGGCGCTTTCCAAACTCTACGATTTCTACTCCTTCAATGTACTGCCGAAAATGGGCAAGGTCATCGCGGATGACGAAGACAGTTATCAATATCTGGCCGAATCGATCCGTATGCATCCGGATCAGGAAACCCTGAAGCAAATGATGCTGGACGCTGGTTTCGACAAAGCGGAATATCTCAATATGAGCCAGGGCATTGTTGCATTGCACCGCGGCTGGAAATACTGAACCACCGATTAACGGAGACACAGACATGGCGACAATCGAAATGCTCCGAAGTGCCGTGAACGGTGCCATTGAAACCCTGGTCAACCGTCTGCTGACAATGGAAGAAAACGCCGACCTCAACCTGCAGCCCCTGCGGAACAAAGTCGTTTCTCTGCACATTCGCCCGCTTCAATCCCCCCTGTACCTGCTATTTGGCGATCAATCCGTGGTCTTGCAACAGCATATCCATGGAGAAGCCGACGCTGAGGTGCAATGCGAACTGCAAGACCTCCTGCAACGTGATGCAACCCGTCTGCATGAAACGTGCCGTCAATCCGGTGACAGTGAAACCGCCGAAGCCTTCCTGAACCTGCTCGCTCAAATCGAATTTGACTGGGAAGAACACCTATCGCATTACACCGGAGATCTGATTGCCTTTAAAATCGGACACGGCATCCGCAGCCTCCAGAACGGCCAGCGCAAGCGCCGACAGGATTTCGAACAGACACTCAAAGAGTATCTGCAGTTTGAAATCAACCTTCTGCCGACCGCATCGCAAATTCGCAACTGGTCTGCGAAAGTCGACGAAACCTCTAAACGCATTGAGGCTCTGGAACAGCGTATCGATGCCCGGCAGACCGCTACCGAATCGTCCCCTCCGACCGGACAATAAAATCCGGACGGAAATTCAAATAAGAACAGACAAAGCCATCCAGAATGAAAGCACTCAAGCAATTCCTCCGCCTGATTAAAATCAACCGGGTTTTAACCTACTACCAGATTGACAGCATGGTCCTGACCGATAGCAAATTTGCCTGGCTGGTCTGGTTCAATCGCCTTTTCCCGTGGAACTGGCGCCATTCATCTGCCGCCGAACGCGGCGAGCGTATCCGGCTGGCCTTGGAAGAACTGGGCCCTATTTTCATAAAACTCGGTCAGGCGCTATCGACCCGCAAAGACCTGCTTCCCTATGATATTGCCGTCGAGTTGGCCAAACTGCAGGACGACTGTCCGCCGTTTGACGAGAAACACTCCGTCGAACTCATTGAAAACGCTTTGAAACAACCGGTCGGCGAGGCGTTTGCCGAGTTTGATCCGGTTCCTATGGCTTCCGCATCCATCGCTCAGGTACACGCCGCCCGTCTGCACAGCGGCACGGAAGTTGTGGTCAAGGTCGTCCGCCCGGACATCAAGCCGGTCATCGAACAAGACGTCGCCATCATGTTCTTGCTGGCCAAGCTATTCGAAAAGGCGGTCAAAATCGCCAAGCGTCTGCATCCGGTCGAAGTGGTCGCCGAATTCGAAAAAACCATCCTTGACGAACTGGATATGATTCGCGAAGCGGCCAATGCCGCCCAGTTAAAACGCAACTTTGCCGATTCCGATCTCCTGTACGTCCCGGAAATCTACTGGTCACACACCGCCGAGAACATCATGACGATGGAACGTATCTACGGCATCCGCATCAGCGAAACAGATAAACTGATTGACGCCGGCATCGATTTGACCGACCTGTCGGCAAAAGGCGTCATCATCTTTTTCACCCAGGTATTCAAACACAACTTTTTCCACGCTGATATGCACCCCGGAAATATTTTTGTTCTCCCTGACGGGCGCTACGCCGCCATCGATTTCGGTATCATGGGCACTCTGACTCCGGAAGACCAGCGCTATCTGGCCGAAAACTTTCTAGCCTTCTTCAACCGTGATTATCTGCGGGTTTCCGAGCTGCACATCGAATCGGAATGGGTGCCGAAAGACACCCGGGTCAATGAACTCGAATCAGCGATTCGTTCGGTATGCGAACCGATCTGGGATCGCCCTTTGAAAGAAATTTCCTTCGGACTGGTTCTAATGCGTCTGTTCCAAACGGCACGACGCTTCGGAATGGAAGTACAGCCTCAACTGGTTCTTCTACAAAAAACCCTGCTGAACATAGAAGGACTGGGACGCCAGCTTGACGACGAACTTGATCTCTGGGATACCGCCAAACCTTTCCTGGAAAACTGGATGCAAGATCGGGTCGGCCCCAAAGGCCTGCTTAAAAACATCAAGAACAACCTGCCGTTCTGGATGGAACAGGCTCCTGAAATTCCCGGGCTTTTGCACGGTACCCTGCAAAAACTCTCTCATCAGGGACTAAATGTTCAATCCGAACAGCTGCAACGTTTGCAACAGCAGATCGAACAGCAGAATAGACAACAACGTAACCGTGCGCTCGCCGTGGTCGTTGCTCTGCTCGGCCTGCTTGCCTACAACCAGTTCAACAGTGAATACCAACTGTATTCTTTTCTACTTTGGGGGCTGTCGATTGGCCTGATTCTGAAGAAATAAATTTTGCAGAGTCCGCATTCCTTGCCGATGTCTGTAGCGGTTTGGGTCTGTCGGCTTTGCAAACTTTTTCCACAATCACAAAACCGACTGCGGTTAGAATGAAAGCGAATAACGTCCGGTCCTTTTCATAAAGCACAATAAAACCCGGACGCCAAGAGGAGAAAATCATGCATAAACTCATCGGATTCATCGCTTTCTGGATGCTCTCGTCGCAGACATTCGCCGGCGCAATCCTCCCTCTTGCAGTTGATCTGCAAAAAACCGCTAAAACGGCCGAAGCCAATAATGTTCCGATCGTCATTTTCGCTACCGCTACCTGGTGCAACTACTGCCGTAAATTGGAAGAGAACATTCTTTACCCTTTGCTGGAAACGACCTCGATCGAAAAATATGCGGAATTCCGTCAGTTGATTCTCGATAAGGATCACTGGCAGATGAAGAACTTCGACGGCAGCAAAATCGAAATGAAAACCCTCGGCCCGAAACTCGGGGTAAAAGTTGCGCCAACCACGATGTTTTTTAATTCAAAGGGCGAAATGATTGCTGAACCGATCATCGGACTGACACTGGAAGAATTCTATCCGGGGAATCTGGAGAAGGGGCTGAATCAAGCCTTGAAAGCCTTGAACAATCCGAAGCGGATCGATATTTATAAAATGGTGGAAGACAGCAGCGTCGATTATCAATTCCGCGCGAATCAATAGAGTTGTCAGCCAAAAAAACCTCTCGGCTTCGTTCGGAAGCCGCTCCCAAACATTACCGGCACTATATGATTGATGCCTCTTAAATAAAAAAACCGGGTAAAATCCCGGTTTTTTTTCTGACTGACGACTGCAAGCCGCAACAGATTTTCAACGCAATTTATAGCGCGGCTCGCTGAAAAGAGGCGCCACCAGATCAACATCCTTATCCCGATCCAGTGTTTCAATCAGCGCATCGTACGAAGCGGTTGGCTTAACGTCAACGATCACCGCATTGCTGCGCGGCAAACTCGTCAACAGCTTGAAACCATAACGTTCGATGACTTTATCAATATCTGCGGCACGATACGTTTTTAAAACAAAAGCGCCGGTAACCACTGCATTATGCCCGGTCTGCCGATTCAAAAGTACCGGCATGAATTCAATATGCCGCTCTTTGAAAATCCGTTCCACCGGTGCGCAGCTGTCTTTGGCAAACCAGGGCGCGAGAGTCGGAGTCTGATAGATATACCAGGCGCCGTGCCGTTCGACCAATTGCAAACGCCACTCCGGATCCAGTTTCTCTTCGGGCTGCATGACAGCAACCCGGTCAGTCTGCAGCTGATAAATCCGACTGTCCGCCATCTGTCTGACCAACTGACAGGGTTCAGTCCAGGCCCAGCTGTTTTGAGTAAAACTCATCAACCCAAGCCCCAAACTCAAGGCAAATCCGGCAATACTGTTTTTATTCGTTAATCTCAATGCGCTTCTCATCGGTTTCTCACTGGCTTGTTCCGTAAAATGTCAAAGACCAGCCGGTGAGTTTTCCTAATCCGCTCAGGCCGTTATCCGAATCCGAGTTCAAGTCTCGAACCGTCAAGGTCCAACCGGCATCAGGCTCCTCACCAATGGTGCTTTCTCCGTAAAAGGCGTGACTGCTCAATCGCAAGCCCTTCATATCATAATGCGGTTGATAAAGATTGTATGGCGTCAGCAAAATACTACGGGTACCGGATGGCGATTCCAAAACGATCTGGTAATCCGCGGCATCGATATTATGACTTTCCTCGCCCTCTTCCGAATCGTCCACCCCTTCAATCGATAGCGTAACAACCACCGATTCCACCCGGGTATTCCGACTCGCTTTAAAAACCTGACTGAGGCCTGTCGCATCATTATCCGGAATCGTGTTCTCGCCGGAAACTGTCAGCTCCTCACTGGCCCAGCTCTCAAACTGAGCAAGGTGTGTTGAACTTTCTCCCCATTCCAGAGCCATTCGGATCGCCTCAACGGCATTAACCGCTCCGAAACCGTAAGCATTGCTGTAAGCGTAACCAGCAGCATTCTCGACCCAACCATTTTCCAGAACCACATTTGTGAAACCACTGCCATTAGATTTTCTAACGAATCGGGCCTGCAGATCAGGATCGATCTTTCGGGCGGTCGTAGCCAGAATATGTTTAACGTCGTGCCAGCTCAGATCCGGATTGGCTTCCAGCATCAAAGCCACCACACCGCTCACTATCGGCGTAGAAGCTGAAGTGCCGCCAAAGCGCGAGTAATAGTTACATGCGGCGTTTTCGCTGCTTTCTCCCCGATCAAATCCAAGGCCGTAGGCACTGCTGGTCGTGCTATAACCGCGAGAGCAGCCACTGACATCGGTCGCGAGAATCCCTGGGGAATCCAACCCGTCTTCTCCGCCGGGTGCAGAGATCCATAAAGCCGAACCGGTCGATGAAAAACTCGAACGTTCGTCGGATGCATTAAAGCCTCCGACGATGATCTGGTAAGGCGAAATATTTTCCGTCTCCATATTGACGTTATAGCAAGTAACATCGTGATCAATCGCCGCAGAACAATCTAAAAGCAGACCATCCGCGCCATAAACGTCTGCATACTCATTGCCACCGGCCTTAACGTAGATCGCTCCCTTGCCATCACGGAGATTTTCCGCACCCCACTTCAGCGTAGACATCACATAACCGTAACGAATCCCCATCAGCCCCTGATCTTCGGCGATAACCAGATCCGGATTCGTTCCGTAACTGCGATTGAAGATTGAAACCGGCAGGGTATTCTCACCTAAGCCGGGATAGTATTCCGTAACGGTCTGGTCTCCTAAAGAACCGAGTTCTTCACTGATATAGGTTTGCGATGCAAAAAAGTTAAACCCCCTAAGCTTGGCAAGCGGAGCCACTCCCCAGATTCCCAAGCCGTTACCGCCTCGCGCACCGATCAGCCCTGCAACCCCGGTGCCGTGATCTCCACCGGTTCCCGTCGGAGAAGGATCATAGCGGGATAAACCATTACTGGAAGACAAAAAGTTATAGGAACCGTTTTCAATGACATTAGCCCGCAGATCTTCATGTTCAATTTGCAGGCCGGAATCGACAATGGCGACTTCGATACCTTTTCCGGAAAAACCGCCGGCATAAAGATTATTTGCATCGAATACATTGATATCTGCACCGGGTACGCCCCCGCTTCCGTAATACGTCAAAGCCCGCTGACCGTTGTTGTAGAGATACCATTGATGCTCAAGCAACGGATCGTTGATTTCGGAAATTTCTTCCGGTTCAGTCTCTCCTGCTCCGCCGGCAGTATCGCTGTCACCCCCGCCACCGCACGCGCTTAACAGACTGCCGATGGCGATAATCCACCACTTCCGCTGCCACTTAACATTCACAACCAGCTTCCTCCTAATTTAAGAACCGCCTGATTTCGACGTTTCTTACGCATCATCACCGTCCACTGAGGCAACTCCTCGGCCCGACTCGCCGTCACATCGACATTCAGGTTGTATCGGCCATTTGGCGAAAGAATCAAATCTCCGGTCAAACGCCAGCCCCCTTCTCCGCCTTTCAAAGCAATCTGAAGGTCACGCTTGGCATTTTGCTTGAGAACGAAATCGATTCTCGGCAAATCGATTCCCATCCATTTCACGCCGTCGAGACTGCCTTTTCCCTGCATGGCCACGGGCCAGACTTCAGGAGCAAATGCAACGGCTCCATGCAGTTCATCAAGATTGACTATCCCTTCCGCTTCCATTGCGAACGGTGTAAATGCCGCAGCCAAAGATAACAGACTCGGCATAGACAAACGCCCTCGTGCGCTGTGAATCCGCAATTCCGAAGCGGTCAAAGTATGGCTGGTTTCTGCCGTCAGGCGGCTGTCCTGCAAACGCCAGACAATACGGGCATCCGCCACACCGGCAAGCAAATCGCCGCGCCGCCAGAGCCAGCTGATTTCTCCCAGCTCGGGAGAAGGTCCGGCTGAACCGATGTTGCCTGCAGGCGCAAGGCTCCGTCGGCGATCTGCCCGGATACCTCGCTGATACGGAGGTTTTTCGGCAACATGGACGCCGTCCAGCTTGACTGCAGCCAGAGCGAATTCGGCAATTGCCAGATGAACGACGCTCCGGCAACGAGCAAAAACATCACTGCCAGCGCAATGCCTTTTCCAAACGAACTCATCGGCCGACCTCAAATTCGATTTGCGCACCGATTCGACCAACCCCTTGCTCCGGCAGATCGGACTCCACCGGGATCAGACTCATTTTGCCGGGCAGAATTCCTTCTTTTTCCAGATTCTCAAGCCACCTTAACAATCGCGCAGCATCAACATTCTCAAACACCACTTTCACACCCTTACCGCTCAGTTGAATCTGTTGCAGAGCGGCATACAGATTTTCCTGCTTGAGACGTTTCTGCAGCAAAGCCATCAGTTCGGTTTTATCGTTCGGCACTTCGACGACGGAAGATACGCTGGACGACGACGGCACCAAAGGCGCTTTCTCCACCAGCCACTGCCACTCTTGAAGCGCCGACTGCAATTGCATCTGCGCCTGCCGGTTACTTTCCTGTACCGGAACCCAGACAAACTGGTACAAGGCAGACAAAAATAAAAATACAGCCAAACCACTGACCAGAGCGCGTTCTCGAGCAGCCAGCTCCTGCCATTTCTGCTTAAGGTGCGGCAACATATAAAATTCCTTCTACTAATTGCGGAGTGGCGGTTTTAAGCTGTAAGCGTACTTGAGCATTCGGCAAACGCTTCTTCGCTTCGCCCTCCAATATCTGCAAAGATTCGGTTTTACCCGCCTGCAGATAAAAACTGAGCTGTTTTTGCTTTAAGGACCAGTCCAGCTTGTCGATTCTGACACCTTTGCCAGTTTGTACAAGCGGTTCCAATTGGCGCAACCAAGGCATGAAACCGATGGCATCCGGCGCGGCGCCCTGCATGCCTTTTAAGTTCGACAAGGTTTGAGATTTGATATTGACAATGCGCTTGGTCTGCGGAAAAAGTTGCTTGAAAAGTGTTTTACTCTGCTGGCGATACGTTTGCGCTTCGGCCTGCCACTGTTGCGTCTGAATCGAGGTATCCACCAGACTAAGCACTCCCAGAAACAGAACGGCCGCCGCTGGCCACGCCCAGATTTTCCAGGCTCCGCCGTTCCCCTGTTTCCCGCCATAGGGGCCTGATCGCAAGTTCAAAGCCGCTTCTGTCCGGTTTGTGGAATCTGCCAGAGAAACAGCCGGAACATCCACCAGTTCAACCGGAGAATCCGCCTGCTGCCGGGCGCTGTTCAACAGCGAATCAAACCAGACGGAGGACGAACCGAAACCTTGGCATCCCCCGCTGCGCAGTAGACAACGTTCGTGGTCGCAGATTCGATTCCAGCTCGATTCCTGTGGAGCCGGCAGGCGAAAACAATCGGCAACCAGCTGCAGATGCCCTCCACCGACAGACGCCAGACTCTCCGTCCAAGCCTGCATACTCGCATGCGGCACCGTGGCGACCAATGTCCGTCCATCGGGAAAGCGTTTGAAAGGCACGAAATGATAGGTTTCCACCACACCCGACAGGCGTTCTTCCAGCGCATAGGGCAGAGCCGCCATCCAGTCGCTCCGCCGTTTACCGGGTACGGTTACCTCGCTCAAGACGACCTGTTCGCTTGGCACCCAGGCGACTTTCATCCGTTTTAAAAAACGCGCGGCCTCAGCGGAATCGCTAAACGCATCCTCAAACAGCATCCGTTGCGAAGCCTGCTCGACCCACAAGCGACCGTCAAGCGAAAAATACACTACCGCAGGCGCCTCCGTGCCATCTACCGGCGGGGAGATTTTCTGCGCCTGTTCACTTTTAGTCAGTAACACTTAACCACCTTTGTAACAATCCCACCGTATTCCTATCCCGGCGATAAAAAATTTCTTTAACTCCCTGCGAAGACTCACCATAATCCACTTGAGCATCCAGCAGAAAAAAACCCGATTGAACATCAATCATCCAGTCCGGCAAGGCCTGCAGAATTTCTTCTTCGCCGAAACCGGTTTCCTGTTGCAGAAAGCTACGAAATTCCGCACGGTCATCCGCCGGGTCGGTACGCCGTTTGGTAACCCAATTCTGCACCATTGAAGTATTCATCCACTCTGTCAAAGCCAATAGCACTTGAGGCTCCGCCGTATTGACGTTAATTGCTGTTACTGCCGGCAAAACGCAAGCCGTCTGCTCAAACAGCGCCCAATGCTCCGTTTTCAGACGTTTCCACTCTTCCAGATTACGTACTTCTTTTAAAAAGACCATCGGACGGTTTGCCGGCTGATATGCCGGTTCCTTGAGCAGGTAACGATCACTTTCCGCTCCATAAGGCATTGGATCATCATCACTGTCAATCCAGTCCCGCAGACGATCGCTAAAACCGTCCGCCAATCCCATCTGCTGCGCATAGCGGTTAATAATATCCGCCCATAACTTACGCTTCTCGTCCTCATTTTCCATGAGGTTATTCAGATTCAAACGCCCCTGAAGATCGATCAACCGTCCAGCCAAAGTCCCGCCTTCGAACGGAACCGGAGGCATCGGTGTCGCCCAGACTTCCTCCAGATGATCTACCTGATTATCTTTCAAATCCGCCTTCAGCCCGAGCCTGACCCAGGACTCCAACCCCCAGACCACCGCCAATGACTGAGTCTGATGCAGACGCTGGGCGCTGCGTTTTAAATCGGCATACTGACGATAAAGCAGTTCGCTGCTGAGAATGGCCACCAGAGCGACCACCAGCAATACCGTGATCAAAGCAAATCCTCTTTCGGAGGTCTGCCTGCCGGTTGCGGCGCTCCTGACAAATTTCACGACGCGCTCCCTGCCAGAGACTGCAACACCTGAGTCGCTTCATTCCCTTGAAAAAGGCGACGAATTTTTCCCATATCCTGCAGTTCTATCTGAACTTCAGTCAACAGCGGCAAAGCATATAGATTCGATTCCGACTGATTACTGCTTTCGTTCGGCCAAACCAGCTGCCACTGCTTCTGACTGTTGAGAAAACGCACCTGAAACGAGGTCACTCCGGTCAACAGGATCGTCTCGCGAGCCTCTGTATCGGGCGCACGATCCATCACCGGCCACACCAGACGATACAGCGTTTCATCATGCAGGCGATAACCGACCCTCAATAAACCGCTTTCGCCCTGCGGCGTGACAAAGTCTGCAATGCGGCTCACTTCCAAGCCCAGATCGGCACGATACTGCATCGCCGGCAAGCTGGAACCCAGACCGTCGCCAATCGGGCGCGGTGCAGCCTGAACAAGATCCTGCTGCAACCACCAAAGCGCTCGCTGCACCTGTTGAAAGCGCTCGCTGTGCCGGTCCAGCCCTTCTTCGACCTTTACCACAGATTGCACCGCCTGATAAGCAATCACCGCCAAAACCGCAGAAATCGCAATGGCAATCAACAGCTCGATCAGAGTAAAACCGCTCTGAGCCTGACAGTGCCGCTGTTTCACGAATCGGCTCCGACAATACTTACCAGAATGGCGTCCGGCTCATCCTGCTGATTATCCAGTGAGTACACCTTCAACTCGATTTTTTTAAAATCCGCCGACATGGTGGATTCCAATGTCTGCCGGATCTGCCATTTCATCCCCAGCATTTCCACCTCATCGCTCAAATCCTGACTGTCTTCGGCTCCGCTTCGCTGCTCCAGCAAGCGATTATCCGCCACCCAGGTTGCGATTACACGGTTTTGCAGGCCGCTCTGATTGGCAACCGTCCGTCCGGTCGTCAGAGACAAGGCTGACAAGGCAACGGCGGCGATCACCATCGCCACCATCACTTCAATCAAAGTGAAGCCCTTTTGCGCCGCTCGTTCCGGCGTCACTCTTCGCTGTTCTTCCATTGCAAAAAACCGTCCCAGGCCAAAGATTCACCTACATCCGCCTTGGCTGAAAGTGCAAAGCGAATTTCTCCTTCCGTCACTTCGCCGCTGGGCCAGACCAGCCAACCCAAACGCCCCTCTTGCCGAACCATTCCGACGGTTTTCCACTCGACTTTCAACCCTTCCTGCCAGGGACGGAAAGGAATTCGTGCGCTTTCAACCCATTCGGCCTGGCGGCGCACCCAGAGGCGAATTCCTTTCTCGTCCGGCTGCAGTAAAAACAGTTTCTGCTCAAAGGTTGCCTGGTCGCGCGCCCATTCAAACACGCCCTGAAACTGCTTCTGCTGTGCCCTTAGCTGCGCCTGTTCGTTACCGCCCAGATTCAAAACACCAACCGACACCACCACAGCCATAATGACCATGACCACCATCAGTTCCAGCAGAGTAAATCCCTGCTGACAAGAGGTGCCGTCCGGCTTAGGTCTAAACAAGTTTATTCGGCTTCCCAGTTTCCGATGGTTGCATTAATCCCTTCACCACCGTCGGCACCATCGGCACCATAGGTAAACAGATCAAATTCACCGTGCTCACCCGGCTGAAGATAAAGATACGGATTTCCCCAAGGATCTTTCGGCAACTGATCCAGCAATTTTTTCCAGTGCTTCGGCTCAGGATCGCTATCCGGCTTTTTCACCAAGGCTTCCAAACCCTGATCGGTCGTCGGGAAATTATAGTTATCCAGTTTGTATAGTTGCAGAGCCGACGAGATGGCCGAAATATCCTGCTTTGCCTTAACGAGGCGCGCTTCATCTGGACGATCCATCAGTTTCGGGACCACAAAGGTCGCCAACACCGCCAAAATGACCACGACCACCATCAGTTCAATCAGGGTAAAGCCGCGCTGACTTCCTGGCTTGCGACATTGCTTGTTCAACTTCATATCCATTTCCTTTTCTTGCATGAATTTCGAGTAAAAGAATACTTTATCCGATCATCTGGTTCATTTCGAAAATCGGCATCATTATCGCCAGAACAATCGTCAGAACCACACCACCCATCACAATGATCAACAAGGGTTCCAACAGACTGACCAGAGTCGCCGCCGCATTTTCAACCCCCATCTCATAGTGCTTGGCGCCCTTCAGAAGCATATCGTGCAGACGTCCCTGACCTTCTCCGGTTTTGACCAGATTGAGCAACAGCGGCGGGAAGAAGCCGACGTCATCCATACTGGCATGCACCGTATTTCCTCCACGAACCTTTTCCACCATCTGCTCAATACCACGTTTCATCGGATCAAGAGTCATAACTTCTGCCGAGATGTGCAAAGCTTCGCGCACGGTAACACCGCTGGCAAGCAGCACACCAAAGGTTCTGGCCCAGCGTGCGGTCGCGCCGTAAATCACAAATCGCCCGATCCCGGGCAGGCGCATTAACAACCGGTGAAATTTAAAACGCAATCGAGGCCGTTTCATCAGTAGCTTGAACAGCACAAAACCACCCAGAACAACCACCAGCATCGCGCCCCAATAGTTTTGGATAAACTCACTCAAACTCAAAAGTCCTTGAGTCAGAGGCGGCAGAGTCTGCTGCATATTATCGAAGACGGTGACCACCTTCGGCACCACATACACCATCAGGAAGAAGACGATTCCCAGTGCAACCGTCACCATCAATGCCGGATAAATCAATGCCGTTTTCATCTTTTTATTCAGCTGATCGCGCTGTTCGATCGCGTCTGCCAGCCGGGACAGAACTTCGCTCAAATGTCCGCTCTCTTCCCCTGCCTGAATAATAGCAATATAGTCCTGCGGTAATTTGAAGTGCGACACCTGCATCGCCTTCGCCAGAGGATAGCCTTCACTCACTTTAGAATGAAGTCCGCCGATGAAACGGGCAATCTGTTTACTGTTGGTTTGCTGAGACAGGGCTTTCAACGCCTGATTCAACGGCGTTCCCGCTTCGAGAAGCGTGAAGACTTCACGCGTAAACAGCGCCAGATCGGCAGTTGCGATTTTCGGTGCAAACCAGCTTGCCGAAGATTTGGGCGTTTTGCTTCGCCCTTCCAGCCCCTTAATCGCAACCGGGCTCAGTCCCTGCTCACGCAGCCACTGACGCACTTGACGCTCGGAATCCGCCTCATGCATCCCTTTACGCTGTCGGCCATCGGCACTCAGCGCACGATATTCATACAGAGCCATCGTTTTCCCCGCTCAAACTCGCACTAATTCTGGGTGACACGCAACACTTCTTCCAAACTGGTTTTACCATCCAGTACCGCCTGATAGCCGCTTTGATTGATCGACGGCGTTTTCTGACGCAAATAACTTTCCATTTCGGCTTCAGCAGCATCGGCGTGAATCATCCGGCGCACTTCGTCATCGACCACCAGCAATTCAAACAACCCCATTCGACCCT
Source organism: Thiomicrorhabdus sp. (assembly GCF_963677875.1). Taxonomy (NCBI): domain Bacteria; kingdom Pseudomonadati; phylum Pseudomonadota; class Gammaproteobacteria; order Thiotrichales; family Piscirickettsiaceae; genus Thiomicrorhabdus; species Thiomicrorhabdus sp. The sequence goes on from NZ_OY782564.1 coordinate 248,849, forward strand.
GATATCCGCTGTGCTGACAATGATCGCAACCAACCGGTTGATAGATGGTCGCATCTTCTACGCCCATCAGACGGCACTCGCTTTCATCTGCGACATGCGCCTGTTTGCAATGTGGGCAAAGGCGGCGTACCAACCGTTGTGCCAACACGCCGACCAGACTGGACGAAATCAGGAAGGATTCAATCCCCATATCCCGTAAACGGGTCACAGCGCCGACGGCCGTGTTGGTATGCAACGTCGATAGAACCAGATGCCCGGTCAAAGACGCCTGTACCGCGATCTCCGCGGTTTCAATATCACGAATTTCCCCGATCATTACCACGTCCGGATCCTGACGCAGCAAGGCTCTCAAACCTTTGGCAAACGTCATATCGGCTTTCATGTTGACCTGAGTCTGATTAATACCTTCAATGTTGTATTCGACCGGATCCTCAATGGTCATAATATTGCGCTCACTGCTGTTGAGGCGCGTCAACCCCGCATAGAGCGTCGTCGACTTACCGGAACCAGTTGGCCCGGTGACCAGAAAAATACCATGCGCTTTGGACAAGGCTTGCTGCACCCCGGATTCCAAATTCTCCGGCAGCCCAAGATCCTGCAGGGTCAAACGCTCGGAACTCTTATCGAGCAGACGCAGCACCACCCGTTCGCCAAAGCTTGAAGGAACGGTGGATACCCGCAGATCGACAGCTCGCCCCCCCAGTTTCAGGGAAATTCTCCCATCTTGAGGCAGACGTTTTTCGGCGATATCCAGTTTGGCCATTACCTTGATACGTGAAACCAGCATGGATGCCAATCCGACTTTGGGCGTCAAAACGGTATTCAAAACCCCGTCGACCCGAAAGCGGATCCGCAACTGATTTTCGAAGGGTTCAATATGAATATCGGAAGCATCGGCCCGAATGGCCTCGGTCAGAACAGCATTCAGCAACTTGATGATCGGCGCATCGTCGGCACTGTCCAGCAAGTCTTCCGGCTCGCCAAGTTCGGCAACCACCATCGCCAGATCTTCGCCTTCCAGTCCTTCAATGGATTCCATCGAAGATTGCGAACTGTTGGCATAACGGTTTTGAATTTTCCGTTCAAAAGCCTCGCTGGAAAGCCGCTCGATCTCAACCGGCAGATTGACCAGACGACTTTGCAAATCCTGCAGAGCCGTCAAGGGGGTTTTGTCGGTAATGAAAAGCTTGAAACCACCGTCTACCGAATCGGAGAGAACCACTTCATTCGTGCGGGCAAAACTAAAAGGAATTTCGACCATCATAGGCCAAGAAGCTCCTCGGATGACCCCGGATAAACTTTTAAGCCTCCGACTGAAAAAGGGGTATCGGAAGTTCTGTCTTCCTGAACGACTACCGTTTCCGCTGGCTTGTCAACTGCCTTGGCATCACTGCGCGGTGACGCTTTGCTGTCAGACACAGCCGTTTTACCGCTGACATCCTGAGGCTCAACCGGATCCACTTTCCCTTCTTTCCACTGCTGTAAAGTCGGCAACCTTGGTCTCAAACCTTCCAGCATGCCGGTTTCTTTCTGCAACATCCGCTGCTGCTCACCGTAAATGTAACGGTACTTTTTCTGACTGTAATAATCACTGGTCGTATTATCGCGGACGATGATCGGGCGCAGGAACACCATCAGATTCACTTTCTCGCGCTGATTGTCGGTCGAGCGGAACAAAGCCCCCAAGCCTGGAATATCTCCAAGACCGGGAACTTTGGAGACCACTTCGGTCTCTTTTTCATTAATCAACCCACCCAGAACGACCACTTTTCCGTCTCCGACAATGACCTTGGTTTTAATCTGACGCTTAGAGGTTTGAATATCAACCGCCTCGCCTTTCGGCAGAATGTCGGAGACTTCCTGATCGATATCGAGATAAATCTCATTGCCTTCGTTGATCTGAGGCTTGACCTTCAGAGACAAACCGACGTTTTCGCGCTCGATGGTGTTGAAAGCATCACTGACCGACGAAGTTGTACTGGTATAGCTTCCCGTCTGAATCGGCACTTCGCGCCCAACCAGTATTTCGGCTTCTTCGTTATCCAGCGTCAGAATCGACGGAGTCGCGAGAATATTCGAGGACGAATCGCTGTGCAAGGCAGTCAGCAAGGCGCCCCAGCCGGTACTGCCGGACGCATCCACATCGCCGCCGCCCAGCGTGATTCCGGTACTGATGGCTGCGGCCTGTTTGGCCACATCACCGACGTTGCCCAGAATCGATGCCAGACTACCGCTCAAGTTCAAGATACCGACACCGTTGTTACCAAGGACTCCCCACTCAACACCGAGCGCCGCAGCCTTATCTTCGGAAATTTCCACAAAAATGGCCTCGATCAGCACCTGAGCCCGGCGGATATCCAACTGCTTGATAACATTCTTCAACGCACTGACGACAGCAACCGGCGCACTGAGAATCACCGCATTCATGCGCTCGTCAGCCTCGATGCTGATCTGTTCTTTCAATTGGCTGGAATCCACACGCGCCAAGTTACTGCTTGCCGGTTCCCCCTTACTCTGTGCCGGGACATTTGCTGCAGCATCCGGAGCGCTTGCCGGCGTATTCGCCGAAGCCGTTTCGGCAGAAGATACGCTTAACAGCGTGCGGTTACCGGCAATTTTCTGCAGAATCGGCACCAGGTCGGCCGCTTTCGCATACCGCAGATAGACCACTTGAACCTTCCCTTCGGACGCTACCGGCACATCCAGCTCGGCGACCAGCGCACGCAACATCATGCGTTTTTGCTCGTCACCGCTCAATATCAGACGATTGGAGCGCTCATCAAAAGTTACGTTGACATCCAGCCCCCCCTGATTCTTCGGCAATACCGATTTCAGCGTCTTCGCCATCTCTTCCGCCGCCGCATGCTGGATAGTGATCACTTCAAAATGCCCTTGAGTGTCGACATCCACGCGTTTCAGGATACTTTTGAGCCGCTGAATATTTGCAACCGTATCCGTGACAATCAACGTATTGCTTTCCGCCAGAGCGACCAGATGGCCTTCCCTTGCGACCAGAGGACGCAGAACCGCCACCAGCTTGGTGGCTTCAACGTGATCGACCGGAATCACTTCGCTGACCCAGGACTCGCTGTTTTCTTTCCAGGTACGATAGGACAACTGATCCCGAGCCAGGTTCGCCGGAACGATTTTAATCACATCGCCGCTCGGCACGGCCACATATCCGTGAACGTTCAAAACCGCCAACAGGGTTTTGTAGAGAGCATTCGGGTTCATGCCGTCCGGCGCAATCAAAGTCACCTTGCCCTTGACGCGTGGATCGATGATAAAGTTCTGCCCGGAGATTTTCGCGACGGCTTCAATCACCGTGGTAATATCCACGTCTTTAAAATTCTGCACCAGATCCCCTGCCGCCTGACCGGCGGTAGTACACAAAAGCCCGACACCAAAAGCCAGGGCTCTCAGGCGCATGGAAAAACGGCGTCTGGAGTTTTTCTCATCGCGACGACGCGGATAGGTTGAATACATAAAAACGTTTCCTTGTTATTAACCGGTTTTCCGGAATCAGTTCAGATTGACTTCAACCGAAATTTCCTGGCCTTTTCTTTCTAATGTCATCGTAAACAGAGTCTGGGTCAGCATCGCCTGCCATTTGGCCGGCGAAGTCGCTAACTCGGCGATCGCCGTACCGTCGACCGCTTTCAGCTGGTCGCCGGATTCAAATCCCAACGCTGTGAAAATTGCTTTCTCTTTGCGGGGCCATAATTTGACCGAAGTGATTTTGCCGTTTTTCTGTACCGGCTGAAAACGCACATACTGAGTAATGTTGATCGGAGAGGCTTTCAGCTGCTCTTTGATTGTTTGCAGACGCTCTTTTTGCGAGGCATCCAAAGACGGATTCTCTGTAGAAGTCGACCCGGTGACATCCAGCGTTTCGTCGCGGCCCTGCAACGGAATTTCTTCCAGCACCCCGCGATTGGATATCACAATCGAGTCTTTCAAAACTTCCACCAGCTCGACACGATCACGCAAGGTTTCTCCAACGGCGACAACTTTACTCGCCGAACCGTCCTTCAGAACCGCAACCCCGCCGTCGGCGGTTTTTAACAAACCGATCAGTTTGACATTGAGCCGACTTTCCTGAATCGGCTGCTCGCTGACGACCACCGCTTTCTCTTCGGTTTTCTTTTCCGGCTTGCCAAACAGATAGACAAATCCCGGACTGGAAGCGGACAAATCTGCCGAACTGACTTCGCTCCCCTGCAGAATCGGCAGCTGAGGACTCAACGGCTTGTCGAACCAGCGAGCCGCCATACCGCCAACCTGCCAGGCAATCAGAATCAACAGAAGCACAAACAGCCAGCGAGCTGCCGATGCCTGCCTCGCAGCCCCGGGGATCAATTTTTCATAATGGATAAACGACGTCAAAAACTCCGACCTCAAATATAGCGGACTTCAAAGCCTAAACAGGAATAATTCGCAATTAGGTAAAAAGGACTATTGTAACCGATGACCGACAAAATAAAACGCTTTCTCTCAACAAGAACCCCGAGTAAAAAACTACAGGCTCCAACCACTTAAAAAGTTTAATTTTTTACGCTGGCGATGTTCCATTCTCGACAGAATGTTATCCAGAACCCGCAGAGTATCGCTTAGAAAAGCTCCCTTGTTCAACATAACACATTCCGCACGCACACTCATGGCCGCGTCGGTAATCTCGGGCCGCGAAATCACGCCGCTCTTGTTCAGCGTTTCCAACACTTGCGTTGCCCAGATAACCGGCACCTGTGCGGCGGCGCAAAGCCAGAGAATATCTTCCTGAATTTCCGCCAGCCGGACACTGCCCAACTCGACCGCAAGATCGCCACGGGCAATCATCACCGCAAACGGAATCCGGTCAATATGTTTCAAGAGAATCGCCGCCAGATTACGCACCCCTTCACGGGTTTCTATTTTAGCGACAATCGGCAGATCGCCCGCTTGGAGCTGTTGCAATTTCTGCTGCAGTACGCCGATGTCTCCGACCTTCTGTACAAAAGAAAGCGCCACCAGATCCGCATGGCTCGCAATGCATTGCAAATCCTGTTCGTCTTTTGCGCTCAAGGGCGGCAGCTGCAAAACGGTTTCCGGGAAATTCACCCCCTTGTCGGCTTTGATCTTCACGCCGTTCGCTCCGGCAACATCGACTCTTAACCAAACACCTTTCTCATCAATGTTTTCAATACGGCATCCGAGCTTACCGTCATCAATCCAGACCGACTGCCCCTCTTCAAGCTGATCAAGTATTTCCGGCAGCGTAATCGAAACAATGGTCGGGTGAAGTTCGCGGCCATTTTCATCGTAGCGGGCCGCATGACAATGGCGATGAGTTCGACTCAGTAAAATCCGCTCGCCTTTCTGAACGCGGATCTCGACCGGTTCCCCCTCGAATTCCGGCAGTTTAAAACTGCCCAGGTGCTTGAGTTTGCCTTTTTCATTGATGCGTTGCCAGCGAATTTCCGTTTTGGGAACCAGATAGCAATTCTGTTCACAGAGCCCTTTCCAGGTTCCATCCGATAACGACTGATGGATACGCAGCACACGACTTTTCCCGCGGGCGTCCTCAAACACCAAAACGTCGCCAATGTGCAGCTGCGCAATAACTTCTTTCGACAGCGGCAGACGCGGTACCGTTTCAGGCGAGGCCGCCAGGTCTTCTTGAGACAATTCCTTCGGATAAAACACCACTTCGGCCGGCGCCAACAGTTTTCCGGTCGGTTTTTTACTGACTTTCAGATGAACCACCGCCGGCCCGAGCATTAAATCGTTCGTTCTCAATTTATGGCCGGCAAGATCGAACATGATTCTGGCCTCGATTCCCAGCTCTTTTTGTGCCTTGCGAATATGTTTCACCATCTGATGCCATTCCGCAGCGCCGTCATGTGCGCAATTAATTCGGAAGCAATCGGCTCCGGCCTTAAGCCATTCCTTTACCAAGTCGGCGTTCCAAGCCGCCTGTGTCGGCAGCGTAACCATAATTCTGGCATTGCGATGCCCTGAACGCTGCGGCCCGAACAACATATTGGTTTCGTCGCTCAGAATCTGTTCGGACGGACAAAAATCGGCGTAATCCAGTTGAAAATCTTGCGAAGACAGCTGCCCGAGAAGCGATAAAACACCTTCCAGCGCGCGCATCACATTCGCCTCGGAATGCGCCAGCGAAGAAATGGAACAGGCGGACAAGCGTTTCTGCAAATCGGTCAGATTATGCTGCCGCAAAGCAATATACAAAGCGAGATTATATTGTCGCGCACTTGCTGTTTCCGGAGTCAAGCCGGCCTCTTCCAGCTTGGCCTGCGCCTGCTCTACGACCGAACGGCGCAATTGAAGAACATCGTTAAATAAACTTTCGATATCTGAAGCATCGTAACGCAAAATAGTTTCACCTCAATTCTGGTGCCAATCCTGAAAACGCCCTATTAAACCACGCGACTGTTTCAGCAAAATGACACAAAGCCGTTTCCGGCAAAAATGCCGTCGAGAAGCGGCTCACAACAGCTCAAAACCGCTCTTTAAACTGCCGGAAGTCATCGGAAAGCATGAACGACGGAGCAAAAATTCTTTTACATTTTACCCGCGTCGGATATAACCTACACCTAACGCTTGCGTCGCAGACACACCCGATACCCGGTTTTCGGCCAAACTGCGCAGCAGAAAATCGAAAAAGGCAGACCGCCGGACAAGCAAACCCCGAGAAGCTCGGGAGAGAGTCGCAAGCTCTTCACAGGTTTTTTTCGGGTTTCTTAATTAAGAGCCGTGAAAATGCGTTTGCCTGAACGACACAGAAAAACAGACAAAATATACAACAGCACAGTCTTATGGATAATCACACAAATCTAGACTCTTTTATCGGAAAAGTCATCAACAACTTCCGTAAAAAACAAGGCCTCACGATCGCGGAAGTATCCGAACAATCCAATATCAGCCGAGGCATGCTCAGTAAAATCGAAAACGGTCAGGTTTCCCCAAGTCTCGATTCCTTATTGAGGATTTCCAAAACGCTCGGCGTACCAATTTCCGCCTTTTTCAAGGAGTTCGATTCCGATGGAGAAAGTGCGCAACTGGTTCGCGGTGACGAACGCTTAGAAGTGGTTCGCCGAGGAACCAAAGTCGGCCACACCTACCATCTGCTCGCATATGACACCGGGCCGAACAAAACATTCGAGCCCTTCCTGATCTCTCTCGACAACCAGAGCGAAATTTTTCCGTCTTTCAGCCATCAGGGAAAAGTTTTTATGTATCTTCTGGAAGGCGAAATGGTCTATCGCCACGGCAAATCCAATTATCACATGAAACCGGGCGACTCTCTGACCTACGATGCCTCCATCTCTCACGGCCCGGAAGAGTTGATCCAGGTACCGATAAAATTCCTCAACATCATTATCTACAACAACGATCAAACCTGAGCTTCCTCTCCTGCACCAAAAAGACGACTTCCCCCTTTTTGGTGCGTCATTTATGTTTCCCTTAAGTAAAACTTTGTTCATAAAAGTAAAATAATTTAGATAAATATCTGAATTTAAAAGACTTTTAAATCCTGGCAAGAAACTCTCTATTAGCAGGTCGGTATATTTGTTCCATACCAATCCCTGAGGGTGGCCTGCAATCCGCCCTCATTCTTTCAACCCCATTCCTCATGGAGGTCGCTGATGAAATTAATCAAAGCGATCATACACCCTTACAGACTGTCCGACGTCCGAGAAGCCTTGACTGAGATAGGCATTAACGGCCTGACAGTGAGTGAAGTGAAGGGATATGGTCGCCAGAAAGGTCACTTGGAAATCTACCGTGGCGCGGAATACGAAATTCATTTCATTCCAAAAGTCATGCTCGAACTTGTGATTCTAGATGAACAGCTCGAAGAGACCGTGGCTACGATCACTTCAAGTGCTAAAACCGGAAAGGTCGGGGATGGAAAAATTTTTGTGTCTCCAGTCGACAATGCCGTACGCATTCGTACCGGTGAATCTGGCGATGCAGCCATCTAACTCCATTTCCAAACTTACTTAAAAATTATGAGGGAACTTAACTGAGGTAACTTTATGGACAGCAATTTTTTACAACTCTCCTACGCACTTGACACGTTTTATTTTTTAGTCAGCACCGTTTTCGTTATGTGGATGGCGGCAGGCTTCGCCATGTTGGAAGCCGGTCTGGTTCGCGGCAAGAACACGGTGGAAATTCTTTCCAAAAACGCACTCTTGTACAGTGTCGCCTGTACCGTCTATCTGGTGGTCGGCTACAACGTCATGTATCCGGGCGATCCGATCAGTGCATACCTGCCGAATCTGAGCTTCCTGCTCGGTGCCGATAACACCGTTGACGCCGTTATTGCCGGTGGCGACGATGCGCCTTACTACTCGGCGATGTCCGACTTCATCTTCCAGGCGGTATTCGCCGCGGCAACCATGTCGATCGTCTCCGGTGCCATCGCCGAACGCATGAAACTTTGGCCGTTTCTGATTTTCGCCGTCGTGATGACAGCAGTCATCTACCCGATGGAAGGTTACTGGAAATGGGGCGGCGGCTGGCTTGATCAGCTTGGCTTCCAGGATTTTGCCGGTTCGGTTGTCGTCCACATGGCCGGTGCCGCCGCTGCACTTGCCGCCGTCATTATGGTGGGACCGCGTCTGGGACGTTACGGACCAAAAGGCGAAGTCCGCGTGATTCCGGGGGCTAACCTGCCAATGGCCACTCTGGGGATGTTTATTCTGTGGATGGGCTGGTTCGGCTTTAACGGAGGATCGGAACTGAAAGTCGCCAATGTTGACGAAGCCAATGCCGTCGCGAAAATTTTCGTCAATACCAATGCCGCCGCTGCCGCAGGAATGATTGTTGCCGCCCTTTTGAGTAAAATGAAGTTCGGCAAAACCGACCTGACCATGGTCATCAATGGCGCTCTGGCCGGTCTGGTCGCCATCACGGCCGAGCCGCTTGCGCCATCACCTGGACTGGCGGTTCTGGTCGGTGCCGTTGGCGGAGCCATTGTGTTCTTCTCGGTTCTGTTCATGGACAAAGTCAAAATCGATGATCCTGTCGGAGCCATCTCGGTTCACGGTACCGTTGGTATCTGGGGGATCTTCGCGGTTCTGTTCAGCAACGACAGTGCAACCTTCATGGGGCAGCTGATCGGGACGGTTGCTACCTTTGCCTGGATGTTCATCGCGTCTCTTGTCGTCCTGTTCATTATCGACAAAACCATGGGACTGCGCCCTTCTAAAGAGGAAGAGATGGAAGGTATGGACTACAAAGAATGTGGTATGGAAGCCTATCCGGAGTTCGATCACAAGCAGTAAATATCCAAGGCATTTCTGCTGACCTAAAGGCCGCATCAAGCGGCCTTTTTTAATTCACCGAACCAACATTAACACAGGAGGAAACCATGCCGATTTTCATTCAACCTGCACGGCCGGAAGATATTCCCTCAATGGTCGAACTGCTGAAGGTGCTGTTTGCCATCGAGGCCGACTTCAGCTTCGATCCCGTCAAGCATCGAAACGCTTTTGCACATATTGTTGCATCGTCCGATTGCAGTGCAATGCTGGCTGTCGAGGACGGAAAAGTCATCGGGATGTGTACGGCTCAGTGGGTCTATTCAACCGCCACCGGCCAAAAATCGGCGTGGATTGAAGACGTTGTAGTTCATCCGCAATGTCAAGGCAAGGGCGTTGGCAAACGTCTGATGAGCGCCATTACCCAGTGGTGTCAGAATCAGGGCTGCAATCGCCTGCAGCTGGTGTACGATTTGCAGAACGACGCTGCCATCCACTTTTACCGGAAACAAGGATTTTCAGAAACCCGACTCGGCGTCTTTACCAAGCCGGTTTGACGAAGCAATTTAAACAGCGAAAGCGGGCAGACAGAGAAAAAAGCTGCCCGAAATGGAAAAGCATGCGAGCTTCAGTAAGACTCATCAGCATCAGAAAGCTTTGCAGAATCGCAGAGATACTCCAGCAGAGCAAATAACACCGGTTGGACCCGTGCGGCATTCTGTTCGGCGTGTGACAGCATTGCCTGCGGACTATGCACGTAATCCCCCGATACCATCTGCTCGCCGACTTCATCAATCCATTCCCGAATCTCCTTCCCGGTAACTTCCGGGTGACACTGCAAACCGATAATACGATCACCGATCTGAAACCCCTGATTTTTACAGACCCTGCTCTGGATCAAACGCTTCGCCCCCGGAGGCAATTCAAATGTTTCGCCATGCCAGTTGAAAATGGTCATGGATTGCGGAAAACGAAACACCGATTCGTCCTCACCAGACACGCGTTCGATGGTATGCCAGCCAATCTCGACCTCCGGATTACCCGTCACTTCTGCGCCGAGGGCCGTCGCAATCAACTGTCCTCCGAGACAGATCCCCAACAACGGCAGATCAGCGGCAATCACCCGGCGGATAAATGCCTTTTCCGCGACCAGCCACGGATAAATTTCTTCCTCATTGACGCTCATCGGGCCACCGAGAACAATGACCATATCAAGCGAGTCAAGCTCGGGATAAGCCGCACCCTCTTCATATAAATTGACAAAGTGAATCACCGCGCGGCGTGCGATGAGCCACTGTTCAATCTGCCCCAGCCTCTCGAAAGGCGCATGAACCAAAACCGCAACATTCATTGAAGGTTTCCTCCAAAGTAAAAAGCCATGCATTCCGCAGAATAACATGGCAAACAAAGCAAAAAAGCGTCACTCAATACGAGCAACCGAGGTTGTTGCTACGACGAAAAATAGGCGCTTTGCTGATGACGCTCGCACGCCACCAGAGTGTTCTCCAGCAAGGTCGCAATGGTCATGGGGCCGACGCCACCCGGAACGGGCGTCACATAACCGGCAACATCGACCGCTGTCTTTTCAACATCGCCGGTCAGACTGCCGTCCTCCAGACGATTGATCCCGACATCGATCACGATGCACCCCGGCTTCAGCCAGGCCGCGGGAATAAACCCGGGCTTGCCGACTGCCACTACCAGAATATCCGCCATGGCAACATGCGTTTGCAGATCTTCGGTAAAACGGTGACAGACCGTTGTTGTCGCACCGGCCAGCAACAGTTCCAGGGACATCGGACGACCGACGATATTCGACGCACCGACAATCACCGCATGCTTGCCTTTGGCCGACAAACCGTAATGCCCCAGCAACGTCATGCAACCATACGGCGTGCAGGGCCGCAAGGTCGGCATGCGCACGGTCAGACGACCGATGTTGTAAGGGTGAAATCCATCGACATCCTTATCCGGGTGAATGCTTTCAATCACGGTTTCCGCTTCGATATGCTCCGGCAGGGGCAACTGAACCAGAATCCCATCAACTGAATGATCTTCATTCAGCTGTTTGATCAACGCCAGCAATTCCGCCTGCGTCGTCGTGGACGGCCAGTGCCAGGCTTTAGAAACAAAACCGACTTCTTCGCATGCCTTCTTTTTATTGTTGACGTAAACCGACGAGGCCGGATCATCACCAATCAGAATCACCGCCAGCCCCGGCGCCCTCAATCCCTGAGAACACCGCAGCTCAACCTGTTCTTTGATTTTGGCGCGTACCGCTTTGGAAACCGCCTTACCATCAATCCTCTTCGCACTCATGCTTTTCACAACCTTATTGAGACTGTTAATAACCCGATCTGCCCGGAATCCAGTCGGTTCCAGCCAGAGGGACACCGGCCATTGCCGCTGCTTCGACATTCAAGGCTACCAGATCTTCCGGTTCAAGATTGTGAAGATGCGATTTACCGCAGGCACGCGCCAGAGTTTGCGCCTCCAAAGTCAACACTCGCAGATAATTCGCCAGTCGGCGCCCGGCATCTTCCGGGTTCAAACGTGCAGCCAATCCCGGATCCTGAGTCGAAATACCCGCTGGACATTTCCCTTCGTGGTAATCGTCATAGAAGCCAGCTGCGGAACCGATCTTGTGATACTCTTCGTCCCACTTCGGATGGTTACAGCCAAGCGCAACCAGCGCCGCTGTTCCGATGGCAACGGCATCCGCCCCCAGAGCCATCGCTTTGGCAACATCCGCACCGCTGCGAATCCCTCCGGATACGATCAGTTGAACCTTGCGGTGCATATCCATTTCCTGCAAAGCGCGCACTGCTTGTGGAATGGCAGCCATCGTCGGAATCCCCACATGCTCAATAAAAACATCTTGAGTCGCTGCAGTACCGCCCTGCATACCGTCAACCACGATCACATCCGCACCGGCCTTGACCGCCAGTTTGACATCATAGTAAGTCCGGGTCGCGCCGACTTTAATGTAGATCGGCACTTTCCAATCGGTGATTTCGCGCAGTTCGAGAATCTTGATGGCCAGATCATCCGGCCCGGTCCAATCGGGATGACGACAGGCACTGCGCTGGTCAATTCCTTTCGGCAGATTACGCATCTGTGCTACCCGATCAGTGATCTTCTGACCCAGCAGCATGCCGCCGCCGCCCGGCTTGGCACCTTGTCCCAACACGACTTCGATGGCATCCGCTTTGCGCAGATCATCCGGGTTCATACCGTAGCGCGACGGCAAATATTGATACACCAGCGTTTTCGAGGTTTTGCGCTCTTCCGGCGTCATCCCTCCATCTCCGGTGGTGGTACTGGTTCCAACCATATTGGCTCCGCGCCCCAAAGCTTCTTTGGCATTAGCGGAAAGCGCCCCGAAGCTCATGCCGGCGATGGTCACCGGAATATCCAGCTTGATCGGATTTTTGGCAAACCGCGTTCCCAAAGTCACATCCGTTCCGCACTTCTCGCGATAGCCTTCAAGAGGATAACGCGACATACTGGCGCCTAAAAACAGCAGATCGTCAAAATGCGGGACTTTGCGCTTGGCACCGAAACCGCGAATATCATAGATACCGGTTTCCGCAGCACGCTGAATTTCGTGAATCACATCGCGACTGAATGTAGCCGACTCGATTAATCCTGGTTTTTCCATTGTCATAACAGACTCCTTTTCTTCTCTATCGGCTTAATTTAGTAGGCGGATGAATTATCAACCTTGAAGGTATACAACTGTCTTGCGGAACCGTAACGGGTAAAGTCTTTCGGATCATCGTCGCAACCAGCCTCTTTCAGCAGGGCTGACAGCTCTTCAAGATGCTCTTCCCGCATCTCTTTGACGATGCAGTCGGCTCCCAGAGACTCAACCTTGCCTTTGACATACAGATGCGCCTCGTACAGAGAATCACCCAATGCTTCTCCCGCATCACCGCAAACCACCAGACAACCGGACTGTCCCATAAAGGCACTCATATGCCCGACCGATCCCTTGACCACAATATTGACGCCTTTCATGGAGATTCCGCAACGCGCCGCCGCGTCTCCGTCAACTACCAGCAGGCCGCCATGCGCGGTAGCCGCTGCCGACTGACTGGCATTACCTTTAACATGCACTTTACCGGACATCATATTCTCAGCAATCCCCTGCCCGGCATTACCGTTAATGACGATTTCCGCTTCTTTATTCATACCGGCGCAGTAATAGCCGACATGACCGTTCAAAGTAATTTTCGCCGGCTGATCCATTCCGACCGCCAGATTGTGGTCTCCGCTGATTCCGCCCACCACGACTTCGCTTGGCTGGCCTTTCGGCAAATCGTGCAATGCCTGATTAACCTCTCTGACCGAATGTGTTTTTAAATCGAATTCCATGCTCGTTCCTTTGTCTCTTATTTCTGTTCTGCGTTGTTTTAACCTTTACCCCAGAAGTAAACCTTGCCTGGATCCGGTTCCCACAATTTAGCGTTTTCAATACCCGGTAAGGAAGACAGGGCGTGGTACTCGGAAGCCATAGCCACATAATCGTCGGTTTCCGCCATCACTGCCGGTTTGCAGGCAATCGGATCACGCACCACCGCAAAGCCATCCTTGGTTCCGACGGTAAAGGTGAAGAAGCCGTCCAAATCTTCAATGGCCCCTTCCAGAGCTTCCTTCACACTGGCGCCTTCACGCAGACGCCAGGTCAGGTAACCGGCGGCGACTTCGGAGTCGTTTTCGGTTTCGAAATGAATGCCCTTATGTTCCAGTTCTTCACGCAAACGGTTATGGTTCGACAAGGAACCGTTATGCACCAGACATAAATCCATCCCGGTCGAGAACGGGTGCGAACCTTCCATGGTCACACCGCTTTCGGTCGCCATCCGCGTATGACCGACAATGTGCGTACCTTTCATTCCCGCCAGATTAAAACGCTCGGCAATATTCTCCGGCAGCCCGACTTCTTTAAGAATTTCGATGGAACGGCCGACACTCATAATGCGGATACTCGGATCGAATTCTTCAATGATTTCGCGCACCGGCGCTTCTTCGGCCGCTAATTTCAACACGGCAGCATTGGCGTTATGCAACACCGAAACCGCCGTATCGAAACTTTCTTCAAGCAACTCGGCCAGCTGATGCCACGGGAAATGTTCGTTTTCGTGCTGCAACGTCAGCTTGATCATCTCTTCCGATACTTCGTCGCCATAAATTGCGAAGCCCGCACTATCCGGCCCACGACCGGTCATGGCGATAATCATCGGCTCAAACAACTTACCGAGCTGACTCTCGAGTGCGCTATTTTTTAAATACAACCCTACAATTCCACACATGAGCCTTCTCCTTTAAAAATACTCTGCATAACGGTTCAATTCCCAATCGGATACATGGCGCTGGTACTCAACCCATTCCATGCGTTTAATATCAATAAATTCTTTAATAAAACGGGTTCCAAACTGCTCTTCAAACAGCGGATCCGCCTCCAACTCATCCAGCGCTTCCGACAGCGATTGCGGCAGAGTGTCGATTCCCAGCTCTTTCAGTTCTTCTAATGACAAAGCGTAATGGTTGATGTTATGCGGCGCGCCCGGATCGAGCTTTTTCGCCACGCCATCCAGCCCGGCGGCGATAATCGCGGCGGTCACCAGATACGGGTTGGACCCGGTATCCGGCAGACGAAACTCCAGACGGCCATACGGAACCCGAACCATTGCCGAACGGTTGTTGTCGCCATAACTGATAAAGGCCGGCGCCCAGGTTGCCCCGGAAAGCGAACGCCCGACCACCAAACGCTTATAAGAATTCACCGTCGGTGCAGCAAAGGCGCACAAAGACTTGGCGTGGTACATCAAACCACCAAGAAAGTGGTACGCCAATTCCGACAAGCCCATATTGTTTGCATCGGAATCGTCTTTAAACAGATTGTTTCCGTCGGCATCGGTGATCGAAAGGTGGAAGTGGAAACCATTTCCGGTTCGGTTGGCGTTCGGCTTCGGCATAAACGAGCAGATCATGCCCATTTCATTGGCAATTTCACTGCCGGCCATGCGCACGAAAGTAATGCGATCCGCCGACGTCTTGGCGTCTGAATAGGTATAGTTGATTTCGAACTGGCCGTTGGCGTCTTCGTGATCGATCTGATACACGTCAAACCCGACCTGTTGCAACGAATCGACGAATTTCTCCAGAAAGGCGCGCGAACGCGACAGCCCCTTATAGTCATAACACGGTTTATCCAGAATATCGCTGTCGTCAAACGGCATCAGATGACCGTTTTCATCGCGTTTCAGAAGGCTGAATTCCGGTTCAATCCCGGTATTCAGCGTCCAGCCTTTTTCCGCCAACCGCTCAATCTGCTTAAGCATGATGTGGCGGGTGTCGTACTCGTAAGGCACTTCATTGACATAACCGGTACAGGCAACCCGCGCATAGCCCGGTTGCCACGGAATGATACTTAAGGTGCTAAGATCCGCTCTGGCCATATAATCGGCGCTGTGCGGTTCCATGCCCATGCCCCAGACCGCAAACCCGGCAAACCCGGCACCATCTTCAACAATATCTTCCAGACAGCTGGCCGGTACCGATTTGGTTTTTGCGACACCGTGGATGTCCACAAACTGAGCCAGAATAAATTTAATCTGGTTGTCTTCTAGAAATTTTTTCGCTTCTTCAATCGTCATGTTGGCGCTCCGTTATTTAGAAAAGGGGATGTTTCAATCTGCTTGGTTAAGGTATCGAGTAAGTAGTGTCCGAAAGTCGGATCACATCCTAAAACAAGCGGCTCACCCTCTTCCGGAACCAGCAACCAGGCGGAAATCCCGGCCATTGCTACCATCAGAAAATCGCCCGGACGACTTTGACGAAAATCGTAAATGCAGATTTCCGCCATCAAGGCATTCCAGTTTCCTGCCACTTCAAAAATTGCATCCCCTCTACGGAACGCGTATTGATTTTTTTCGGTCACGAGATACTGACTGCCTGATCGACGCAGAGATACGCTTCTTCTTCACCAAGCCGGGCGACAAACTGATCCGCCGCCAGAGACTTGTATTGAAAAATCTGCAGATCCGCCGCATCGAACGATGCCAGAATCTCGTTGAGGTTTTTTCCACGAAGATGTAACAGTGTCGGCGTGTTTTTTTGTGAAACGTGTAGTGTCATGCCGCTTCTCCTTGTTCATCTTCGTTCGGTTTTTGTTGTAATCCTTCAGGATCGTAGAAAGGGGTTTTCACCACTTTCGCTTTCACTAATCGACCATCGGTCAATTTAATGTTCAGTTCATTCCCCGGCTTGGCGTATTCCAGAGTGATCATCGCCAGACCGATCACTTTGCCAAGTGTCGCACTGCGGCCGATACTGGTCACTCGTCCGATCATTTCGCCGTCCTCAATAAGCAGATTTGACTCCAGCGGAATGGCATTTTTGTCGGAAGACAAGAGTTCAAAACCGACCAGAATCCGCTGCTGTTCGTTTTTCAACTTCATCAGACTCGGCTTGCCCAGGAAGTACGGCTTTTTAAAATGCACCGACCACGGCATATTGGCTTCGAACGGATTGGTCAGACCGTCGGTGTCCTGACCGACGATAATGTGGCCTTTTTCCAGACGCAGCATGCGCTGTGCTTCGACACCGAACGGCTTAATCGAGAATGCCTCTCCGACACGCATCAGCTCGTCCCAAACCTGTAGCGCATCCATCCAATCGACATGGATTTCATACCCCAATTCGCCGACGAAACCGACGCGAATCAAAGTCGCATCCACACCTGCCACCTTGGCACGACGCATCGCCAGATACGGAAAGCCTTCGTTCGAGAGATCCAGATCCGTCAGTTGCGACAGAAGCTTGCGGCTGTTCGGCCCCGCCAGATTCATGGCACCAATCTGCCCGGTGCGGTTCAGTACCGTAACCTGCAAGCCCCATTCGATCACTTTCTTTTGAATCATCCGATAGGCCGAATCCGACGTCGAAGTGGTAGTAGTCACATAAAAATGCTCATCCGAGTAACGCACGGCAACCCCGTCGTCGATAACCACACCGGAATCGTCGACCATCAAGGCATAACGGCTGGCGCCGATTGCCATATTCGACATGCGCATGGTGTACAGACGATCCATTAATTCAGCGGCATCCCTGCCGAACACTTCCAGCTTGCCCAAAGTGGACACGTCGATCAGACCGACCGAACCTCTCACTGCCGCGACTTCCGCGGCAATCGATGCTTCGCGGCTTGCTTCGCTTGGATAATATTCCGGTCTCAACCAGTTACCGGCTTCCATAAAACAGGCGTTCACCGACTGATGAAAAGCGTGCAGCGGCGTCAGGCGTTCCGGACGGAAACGCATCCCCGCCAGATGAGAAACCGGCGTCGGATGAAACATCGGTCTGGCAGTCGTAGAGCCGGTCTGATCAATGGTTTTACCTGTCAGTTTCGCCAGCATGCGAATACCGTTCATATTGCTATGCTTGCCCTGACTCGGCCCCATACCAATGGTCGAGAAACGTTTCATCAATTCGATATTGTCGAAACCTTGCGCAACCGCCCCTTTCAAATCTTTGATCTGGATATCTTCGTCGAAATCGACAAACTCTTTGCCTTTCGGGTGCTGCCAGATCGGATAAGGATGCGAATGCGCCATCTGTGCCGCATAATCACTCCATTCCGGAGTCTCTTTACCCTGCATATACAAGGCGGCTGCCAGTCCGGCTTGCTCACCGTCTTTGAATTGGTCCAAAATATCAAAAACACCGTTAATACGACCGCAGGCATAAACCCCTTCCGGCAGAGAAACCGGCAACAACTGTTCAAGGGTATCGTTATAGGCAAATTTCGTTCCGGCCTGATACAGCGGCGCCCCAGCCGGTGCCCAACCGACGCTCATTAACAGACCGTCGCACGCCAGCTGTTTTTCAACCCCGTCCACGGAGAAAGTTACGGCTTGCAACGCTTTTTTACCGCTCGCTTCAACAATCCTCGCATATTCAAATACCGGAATGCCCGACTGTCTGGCCTGCTCAACCCATTCGCTTTTCGTACTGCCGGTATCAAGAATTGCTTTCACCACCAGACCGTTTTTGTGCATATCCAGCGCCGCACGATAACCTTCCGGATTGGCCGTCAGAATGACCGCTTCTTTGCAGGGAGCCACGGCATAACGCGCCATCAGCCGCTGCGCCGCCGAAGTATTCATTACGCCCGGCAGATCATTATTGCGGAACACCGCAGGCTGTTCGAAAACACCCGTCGCCACCACGACCGATTGAGCGGACAATTTAATCAATCCTTGATCGGTGTTGACCGCCAGCCAGTGATCTCCGTAATAACCGGCAACATAAGCCGAAGTCATCACCTGAATATTCTCCATCGACTCGATGGTGGATTTCAAAGAGGTACGGGTTTCAGTCAGAACGTCCTCATTAACATACTGATAATCCAGCGAACCGCCGATATAAGGATTCTCGTCGATCAGACAAACATCGACCCCCTGTTCGGCCGCCGCAATTGCTGCCGCCATTCCGGAAGGCCCGGCACCGATAACCGCCACATCACAGTGACGATAACGTTTTGGCTGACGACGTTCAGTCCAGCGAGTATCAACCTTACCCAAACCGGCCATTTCTCGAATCAGACGCTCCCATTTTGGAAACAGGAATTTCGGCGAATAGAAAGCTCGATAATAAAAGCCAACCGGCAGAAATTTTCCGATCAATTCAACCAGCGACCCCTTGTCACTGGCCAGAGAACCGAAAGTATTGACGGCAGTAAACACCTGCCCATCCTGAACCGGCGTCACATCGCCGCGAACATTCGGCATATCCGGCGCCTGGAACAACGCATTGACATCATGATTGGCAAAACTCAGCAGACCGCGACGGCGATGGTATTTAAAACTGCGTCCCAGAACCTGACTGCCTTCGGCCCACAAAGCACTGCTGACGACCTCTCCGGCAAAGCCTTTTACCTCTTTACCCTCAAATTCAAAAGTGACCGTGTTTTTGCGATCGATCCATTCCAATGGCTGAGGCGAAAGTCTAAGCTTCATCTGATATTCCTTTATTCGCAAAATCGACCTTGGTGATGCGATCGGTCAAGGTGTTACGTTCAAACAAAAACCAAATTCCCGTTGGGCGGTGGTACCACCATTCAATCTGAGTTTTCGGCGCTCCGTTGTGATAAAAAACATAGTCGGCCCACACCTTTTCAGAGACGGTTTCCTGATCGGGCTCTCGCTCGAAACGTCCGCCGTAGGTAAACTCACTCAAAGCGCGTTTCCCCAGGCTTGGACAAGTGACAAATTTCATAATACTTCTCCCATGCCCGCTTAATGCCCGACCGAGGCCGCGCCTTTTTCGCCGACCAGTTCAAAATTCGAATAACGATCCAGGCTGAACGGTTTGATCAGTTCATGCGGTCTGTCGTTCGCTACCGTGAAAGCCATGGTTTTGCCGCTGACCGGCGTCGCCTTGAACCCCCAGGTTCCCCAACCGGCGTCCAGATAGAAACCTTCCACATCGGTTTTGCCCATAATCGGCGCGAAGTCCGGAGTAATGTCACTCATCCCCGCCCATTGACGCATGATCTTCAAGCGGCTGGTAAACGGAAACAAATCCATCATCTGATCGGTCAACCCTTCGACAAAATCCAATGTCGAACGAGTGGAATGCAGTTCGGCCGGATCAACCGAAGCCCCCATTACCAGCTCTCCGCGTGACGACTGACTGACATAAACATGCAAGCTGCCGGAAACGACAATGGTGTCCATAAACGGCTTAACCGGTTCGGTCACACACGCTTGCAAAGGGAAAATCTCGATCGGGGTTTCTATATCAAGCATTTCGGTGATTCTCGGCGTTGAACCAGCCACCATCGACACCACTTTTTTGGCCTCGATAAAACCGCGGTCGGTTTCCACGCCAACGACCTTGCCGCCTTTGGTCTTAATGTCAGTGACACAAGTTTTCTGATGAATCTCCACCCCGCGCATCTGCGCACCGCGGGCATAACCCCAGGCCACCGCATCGTGGCGGGCAACAGAACCCGGAGCGTGATATAAAGCGCCCATCACCGGATGCTGGCCGTTACAGCTCATATCCATGTACGGTACGTCTTTTTGAATGGTGTCGACATCGACCACTTCACTGTCGATTCCGTGATGCTTATTCACTTCCGCTCGCCATCTCATGGTGCGCATGGCACTGTCTGTGTGCGCAAGGGTAAAGTGGCCGCGCGTCGAGTAGAAGATATTCAGATCAAAGTCATCACTCAAATCCTCAAACAGTTTCAAGCTCTCGTCGTAAAACTTGACCCCTTCCGAAGTCAGGTAATTGGAGCGCACGATCGTGGTATTACGACCGGTATTTCCACCGCCGATATAGCCCTGCTCCAACACCGCAACATTGGTGATTCCATGCTCTTTAGCCAAGTAATAAGCACAGGCCATACCGTGACCGCCGCCACCGATAATCACGACGTCATAAGCATTTTTCAACGGTTTTTCCTCTGGAAAAAACCGCGGTTCGTCTTCCGATTTTTTCCAGGCATATTTAAGTAATCTGAGCGGCATTCCTGTCTCCTAAGCGAATACGACGGTTTTGTTGCCGTATACCAATACACGGTCTTGCAGGTGATACTTCAAACCGCGTGCCAAAACGTTCTTTTCGACATCCTTACCAAGTACTACCATCTGCTCGGCCGATTCACTGTGTGAAACCCGGGCAACGTCCTGCTCAATAATCGGCCCCGCATCCAGATCTTCGGTAACATAGTGACAAGTGGCACCGATCAGCTTCACTCCGCGCTCATAGGCTTGATGATAAGGTTTGGCACCGATAAAAGAAGGCAGGAAACTGTGATGAATATTGATGATCTGCCCCGGATATTTTTGACACAACTCCGGAGGAATGATTTGCATATAACGCGCCAGCACAATGGTATCGGCTTCATAATGCTCGACCCAACGCACCACTTCTGAAAATGCCTGCGGTTTATTTTCCGGTGTAACCGGTACATGAATGTACGGAATCCCATACCACTCGACCAGACCTTTCATATCCAAGTGATTAGAAATCACACAAGGAATATCGTATTCAAGTTCGCCACTGCTCCAGCGGTACAGCAAATCAGCCAGGCAGTGATCTTGCTTACTCACCATCAACAAAACGCGTTTTTTCACGCAGGTTGAGTTCAGCTTCCACTGCATCTGGAATTCTGCGGCGATTTCTGAAAACCCCTCCCTGAACTCCTCGTCACTGATTTGAATATCTGTGATTTCGTTACGCATAAAAAACATGCCGGAGTGGACATCTGCATGATGATTCGCTTCGGCAATCATGCAGTTATGTTCCGCAAGAAACGCCGACACCTTCGCCACGATACCCACTCGATCCGGACAAGAGATCGTTAAAACATATGAATTCCGTTCCATTATTTTCACCTCAAGAAACTTTAATTCATATGATAAATATTATTTTTTTAATATCAAGAACTTTTTTTTAATTTAAATAAAATAATTCCATTTTTAAGAAAATAAAAAACCCGATAAACGAAAAATCGTTTACCGGGCTCCAGAGAAATCAGATTTTCAAAGCCGCTTGACTGTCTAAACCACAAAACATGAATATCTCACATTAACTCCTGTGCTATCGGTGACAGACGAGGAATAACAAAAAAATTCTATTTGAACTGTTTACACCCACTTCAACGTGCCTAAGAGCTGGCCCCATATGTCGACAAAACATTTAAGATCTTTACTAAAAAATCAAAATTTTTCAATCATTCAAAAGCAGAGCGGGAAAATGTGTTCTAAGTTTTTACAGAGAAGAGAAATGTCAGGAAAGTAATAAAACAAAAAAGCCCGGTAGACGAAAACGTTTACCGGGCTTTGAAATATGGTGGCTACACCGAAATCCAGACATAACGTATCTAAAGGGATTACGGTGGATTTTAATAACTTTATTTACTAAATATTTACAAAATTCCTGCACGCCTCTATCCATGCAGGACGCAGGGTACACTCTGATATTTTCCCTAAAACATATGAAATTATTCAAAATAAAACCGCTCAAAATAAGCATTCAAAATTCGCCTCAGAAAAATATTTCACATAGTTTCAAATATCCTCGCAATCAACTTATCTTAAATAATTCAATATATTAGGGAACTTCAACACCCATTCTCAATATGTTTATCGAATAAACACAAAGCTCTTAAATGTCGATGAAATGATAAAAAATCGACATATCTTAAAAACATGTTTACACTATCGACATATCACAACAACCTGTCGATAAACCCCAAAAATATAAACATATTGGCTGTACGCCATTAGGATAAGACGATGAGCTGGAATCCAAGCAGACCTTATAATGATTTACCGCATTTGCCTCCTGAACAGGAATTGGAAACTAAGGCAATTCTAAAAGCGTGTATTTCAGCTCGTGCAGCTTTGGCTGAGCTAAATCAGTCTGCCAAGCTAATTCCTAACCAAAGCATTTTGATAAATACTTTACCGTTACTAGAAGCTCAGTCATCTTCTGAAATCGAAAACATTGTCACAACCACTGACAAGCTATTTCAGTATGCACAAGAAGAACAAAATGCAGACTCTGCAACCAAAGAAGCTCTGCGCTATCGCACTGCTCTTTTCACAGGTTTCCAAGAACTCGTTAAAAAACCACTCAATACAAATACCTGCGTGGCGATTTGCACCCAAATCAAAGGGCAACAAATGCAAATACGTAAAGTGCCAGGAACAGCTCTCGCCAGTGACAAATCTGGAACAGTGATTTACACCCCACCAGAGGGTGAAGAAGTGATTCGAGGCCTATTGGGTAATTGGGAGCAATTTATTCACAACCAGCCGGATTTAGACCCTCTCATTCGACTAGCGGTTGCCCACTATCAATTTGAAGCAATTCACCCATTTACAGATGGAAATGGTCGAACCGGACGAGTTGTTAACAGCTTATACCTCATCCAAGAAGGTCTATTAACACTGCCGATTCTCTACCTAAGCCGATACATTATCCAAAACAAACAGGATTACTATCAATTACTCCTAAAAGTAACACAAGAACAAGCTTGGGAAGAATGGGTAACCTTTATTTTAAAAGGCGTTGAAGAAACTTCACATTGGACAACCGACAAGATTCAAGCCATTACACAGCTAGCGGATCATACTCGTGAATACTTCAAAGAAGCCCTTCCAAAAGTGTATAGCTATGAACTTGTTGATCTGATTTTTGAACAACCATACTGCCGAATCAGCAATCTAGTGGAAAGGGATATTGCAAAACGTCAAACAGCATCTATTTATCTGAAACAGCTTTGTGAGATCGGCGTATTAATGGAAATCGAAGTTGGACGGGAGAAATTATTTATCCATCCAAAGTTACTAGAATTACTAACAACCGAAAACAATACATTTAACACTTACTAAAAATAAATCTATTTAAATGGCACATGAAATTTAACATTAAATACAGGCGAATTGAAAAGCAAACCTAACAGAAAATAATATAATTATCATATTGATAAGCCTTAACTAATTGTCATTAAAAAATAAATTATAACTTTCAGTTAATCCATCAACAGGAACAAAAATCCACCCCTCTTCCTGTCTGAAATGGCCATCGGGTTGAACAACTAATTCTGGCTTATTGAAATGTAGCCAGCCGACCAAAGCACAAACCAAAGCATCCAATTTATCGGCTTGATTTAATTCATCAGCATAATGATACTCACATATACCTATTTCAGTTTTGTGAGTAACAGCAATAACAAAAGGTTTCAAAAGCTCTTTGATTATTTCAGAGGACTTACACGCCGATGGATAAGCTTCTATTGCAAGCAACTTATTTTCATCACTCCATATACCGGGCTTAATTATCTTGGGTGCAAATTTAGCTAAAACGTGCATCCCTTTGGTCGCTTGACTTCCAATCATATCTTTAATTGGGGAAAGTGGCTTTAAACCGTGTCCAAATAAAAACCGCTCAGTGTAACGATACAAGTATGCATTACTAGCAGAATCTTCCACCTGATCAATAAATTGCTTGTGTATTAACAAATCAAGTAACGATTGGGAAAAACCAAGCGGTGTATCAATAGAAAGAACAACTTGTTCTGCGCTCTGGGGATCAAACGTTAAATCGCATAATTCAAATAACGACAAAATGAATTCTTCTGATGAACTCGAAGCATTAATGATTTTGCGTAAATTGCCTCGCCAAGGCGTTCCAACAAGGTTCTGATACTGATCCAAAATAACAAGTGCATCACGGCTGGTAGGATTAATTTCGCAGTTCCAACCACCGACATCCCAGCCAATGAAATAATTCACGAATTACCTCTTAATGAACTTTCAAGTTGCTCAATCGTATAATCTTTATATTGCTCATAAACGAATTTGGATGCAGTAGAAGCATTTGTTGGTCTGGTATAACCTGCCAAAGACTTGTAATTACCAACTTTTGCTTTAAGCGTACCTTCATCGAGGTTTTCTTTTTTAGCCAGTTTTCGGCAAAGTTCGCTAACCAATCCACGCTTAAAATTTTGCGTTTCAGCTTCTTTAAAAATCAAAAAACATTTCAACTCTAATTCATCACTCCAAACAGAGCCGTTTCGATAATTATCTGGCATGAATTCAACCTACACACAATAATTTTATAAAACCATCATATTGAATTGAAGGACTTAAACAGTTAAGTCTATAACCTTACAAATTTGGTTTTTATCTGCAATCTCTAATAATCTTCTACCGCCTTGAATATTCAAGGATTTCATCAACAACCTAAATTTTTTTCTTTCAAATAGAGTCTTGTCATTTTTAAACGACTCACTCAACTGTTCAATAACAGTAGAAAAAACATTAGCATTCAAAGCAGTCGTGGGTCTTTCAATTAAGTTAGCTCTTACATCACTTCTATATAACAGAGCAGTTAAAGCATCCTTCAACGATAAACCCTCGACATTGGAACATAACTTAGCCATCCACCATAATCTGGAAGCTGCATTATCACGTTCGAGATCACGCTGGCCAGCTCCAAAAAAATGGGTTTTGATAAATCGGACAGCTTCTTCATTATCTTCAGGTATTGGCCATCGAGCTCTTGAATAATCAAGCAAAACTGTATGTGTTAAAAATGCCCACAATCTTTTATCCCTAGCCAAATACAGGGAAAGTTTTTCAAATGCCTTGTAAACGACCATCGAACATCTGACTTCTTCAATGTATAGTTCATCGGAATCAGAGTGTTCAAATTTAAGCTGACTTAAAGACTTAAGATCAACATCCAGCCCTTCTATTGGAATCAGACCCTTTTCAGAAATAATCTCTTGAAAATCTCCAGCTCTATATAGCTCAAGGTTTTCTGCAATATTATTAGATAACTCCAAAAAAGTTTTTTCCTTAAACATTGAAAGATTCATTTCCCATCCTTGTTAAAAACGTGTCTATCCAACATGATTAAAGGGTTTTTCATCAATTTTGATGCGATCTTATAGGCATCCTCATTGGAATCCAATGAGATTGAATTATTCAATGCTTGCTTTTCAATCACGTCTGCCCATTTATAATTAGCATAATCTTCTTTAGCCCTTTTTAAATTATCAACAGCATAAGTAATTGCTAACATATAAATTGAATTCATCAAAATTAACTTATTAGATGTTTCATTCCTTGCTTCATCTATAGAGTCCTTCATCTCAGGGTTTAATTCAATTTTGATATGTTCATCCTCAATATCAATATTGAACTCTCCGTAATCCAAATCACTTCTTTTTACCAATTCAAGAACAGAAACAACATGACCAAAGTATTCTTTATCAATGTACAAAAGATATGGCTCTTCTTGTGCTAAAACGTCACCTGGCTCAAAATCAATCTGAACACCTTCAAATTCTTTATTTAAATCTACAGATGTAAAATTTTTTATCGTATTTGTTGCTACGATATAATTTTCTATTCTAACCTCGCCTCTCAAAGAGTCTGCCGGATAAACTGCATTAATATTTGATTCTTGGGTAACTTCCACTCTTTTAAAAAAGGTGTCTCTACAAGATATAACCGAAACAAATGAAGCTCGTCCTTGCTCAATTTCTTTCTTTATTTCGTCATTGGAAATAATAAACTCTATACCAATAGACAACTTATTGTCAGACACTTCAGGATCTATAATCACCTGAAATTCACAGTCTAAATAGTCATCACTGTAGGGTCTTAACACCGGATAAGGAAATGCCTTTTGCGTATCAAACTTCATTTGCAACCACCTTAATTGCTCCATCAAAAGCATCTTCAACATTAACTTTAATGTTGTATCTTTGGCCAGCCTCAACAGCCATATTGATTCGACCGCCAGTGACTTCTCCTAAATCTGTTTGAACAACTGAAATAAAATAGTCCTGATCATCACCGCACTCAAAAATAGACAAACATATTTCGCCAGAATAGTTAGGAGTAAAAGCCAAAGATCTTTGACCAGTAGGCAAAATAACAGACCTTATGTTTTTAATTGAAATACTTTTCCTAGCTTCTCCACCAGAAGTTCCATTAACTCCATTTTCACCATTGCCACCACCTGAAGAACCTTCATTACCTCCATTATCTGATAAAGGCCCGCCTCCATTCTGAGAATCGCCGTCACCAGTAGATGTCACTGAACCATTTAACTTAGATTGTGACATAGTGACTTTAATTGGCCTTGGCTTCCAAACAACATTTCCAAAAGGATTGATCTCTTTCTCAGAATTCACGCTATTTTCATTATCTTCATAACCAAAGAACTCTTTAAGCTCATCAACACTGGTTACCTCGGATGAGGGTTCTTTTGCCAATTTCTGTAAAACACCTCGAACCCATTTAGCAATATCATTCAAGGCCTTATTGCCTTTTGCTTTCATTTCCTGGGTATCCAATCTCTCCGGCTCAAAACTATCATGCCTAGGAGGCTCCATAGAGCGTAAAAGCTCATTTCCAGTTGGATCCGTACATTCAAAAACTGCTACAAAATCCTTAAAACCAGAAAATCTCATCAAACCTCTAAGTTGTTCGGTTATAAACATCCCATTTCTCAAGGCACAAACCTTACTTGGTAAGCTTTCATCCACCAAAACTCTCAGTTCGCAATGGCCAAGAATCTTATTTTGAGTACTTTCACAAAAAGCGATATTGCTATTAAGTGCTTCTAGATAATATTTCCTACTAGAAAATCTTTCTAATCCATCTCCAGATTTTTCAACCGCATCAATTATGGATTGGTTTTCAAATAAATCAGCAAGAGAAGAGCCATCTAACCTATACTTTTCATTAACATTGACAATAAGTTCATCTTTATTGATAGCACCAAAAAAGTTTTCAGCTATTGACGCTGCCAAAAGCTCTTCCCAATGTTTATTTGAGTCATCAAAAGCCAATACAACAAGCTTTGTTCCTGATGAAAAATCAGAAGAAGTAGACCTCACTAATACTTCTGATAAGGTTTTATCAAAGCCCTTTACTGGCATACACTTATCTTTTAACCCCCAGTAGCCGATAGCCTGTCTTCTTTTACCTTCTTTTTCATGAGACATTAGTAAAGACTTCGCCTGAGTTAACTGCTCTTTATTATTTTCCTCGTCCTCATATATAGTAGAAACAAATATAGTTCTTATTTGAGATACCGCATAAGGTGCGAACTTTCCTATCCCATAGGATCCTCCTGCGGTATCGTTCAATTTTTTACTCTGTCCCCTAGCTTTCATAAAAGCATAATAAGGCGTTCCATTTTGTGCAGGACCTTTCATTCCTGTAGTGTTATAGTCTGATATTTCCAAAACTTTAACGCTGTTCTTGGATAGCTGATTCAAAGCATTTTCAAAGAATGTTTTTGCTTTATCGCTTTCAAACTCTGATGCCTCTAAACAACTTTCAATATTTGCTTTCAACTCATTAATATTGGGGATATCATTAGTGGCTATAGACTTAAGAAGAATATCAACTTTTACAATAGAACCAGACAATCCAGCATCCATGGCATTCTGAATAACTTCTCTAGCAAGATTAGAAAGAGGATCGCCTCTAAAATGTTCAATTCCTGAATCATTAAAACCATCCCACTGATCCGCTTCATCAACGGGATGCAACCAGCCAATTTCACTCATTTCTTCCTATCCTCCAAAACCTTACTTTTGATCTTTTCAGCTAACAATCTGGCAATTGGGACACTAACAGAATTCCCTACTTGCATATATCTCTTTGACTTAGAAACATCATCAGGAAACCTAAACCAGTCAGGAAACCCCTGAATCAATAAACACTCATATTCAGTCAACTTTCTCAAGCCTCTCTGATCATGAATGAAAGGCACATTATGCCCACCAGCCCCCATGTTAGCCGTTAGCGTTGGGCATACGTTCCTATCTTTTACCCTCACTAAATACTTTCTTAACTGGTAAATGCATGAAGTATCTTCAACCTCATTCGATATCATCTTATGATAACGGTTGTTCTCATCTAGGTAATAAGACTTATCATCTAGTTCATTAGTAAAATTAACATAATCAGATAAGTTTTTTGCAGAATTTGTAGTTTGATGCGGGAACTCAAATTTTCCACTTTTAAAACGCTCTCTTAAAAATGCCACTAAAAACAAACGGTTTCTTTTTTGTGGCAAATTAGTTAATTCGTATGTATCTAGTTCTTGTGCATTTGAATCTCTAAACCAATAACCTGCACGTTGTAGCTCTTTTTTAACTTCAAAAAACCAGCGTCCATCATCTCCATTCTTCAAGTTAGGTGAATTCTCTAAGACGATTACCGAAGGTTTTTTATTTTCAAATTCATTTAAAATTCGAATTATTTCAAAAAATAACTTTCCCCTTTCATCATTGAACCCCTGCCTTTTTCCAGCAATTGAAAAGCTCTGACATGGAAAACCAGCATGTAAAATATCAACAGGCTCAAGACCATCCTTAACAACTCCAACCTTTTTAATATCCGCTGGTCTGCCATCGTGGCACACAACCCTTACATCCTTTAGGTTGTTTAAATACGTTTTTGTAGCATCTTCATCATTTTCAACAGCCCATACAGTCTTGATACCAACACTTTCAAAACCGAGACAAAACCCTCCAATACCTGCAAATAATGCACCCGCAGTCAATTGAAACTCTTTCAACAGAACACCTTTTTGTCGATCTTATAATTTAAAGTCTTTACTACTATCAGATTTTTTGGCATTGAATTTACTCTTTACTTCATCTAACTCGCTTTGTAGCGCCTTGATAATTTTGTTCACTTGGACATCATCAAATTCATAGTTGTTTTTGTTTGCCAAATTTCCAATCAACCTCAAATCTTTAATTGTTCGATTAACACGATTTGTTGCCAATTCTATGAATTTAGCTCTCTTATCTTTTATTGCCATAAAATACCTGCTAATACATAACTATCTATAAGATATACAAAAAATAAAATAATATAAATACATTTATCAAATATAGTATACATTTATTAAAAAAATAAATATTAAACGCAAATATATTACATATATAAAAAATAAAAAATATATAAATGGAGGCCTAAAAATAAAAAATTGAAAAAAAATTTTTTCGTGATATGCTGCGCAAATGACTCAAGATAATGAATTAGCCGCTATTGATATTTTTTCTGGTGCTGGGGGGATGAGTGTTGGAGCAGCCCTTGCTGGAATTAATGTAAAAGTATCAATTGAGCTAGATAAACACGCCGCTGACACATATAAAGTCAACCACCCTAACACAAAAGTGTTACAAGCAGACATCTCCACAGTAAATCCTCTTGAACACATCGAAAAACACCCATTCATACTTTTTGGCGGACCTCCTTGCCAAGGTTTTTCACTTGCAAATACGAGAACAAGAAGTTTAGAAAATCCCAATAATTGGATGTTCAAAGAGTACCTAAGATTTGTAGACACCTTAAAGCCTGAATGGTTTGTTTTTGAAAATGTCGAAGGCTTTGCATCTTTTAATAATGGAGAGTTTTCAAAGGATGTCAAAGACGAACTAAAACAACTGGGCTATACAATCTCTTCAAGAATATTAAATGCTTCTGATTATGGTGTACCGCAAAACCGTTTTAGATACTTCATCGTTGGGCATAAAATTAATTCCGGAGGCATTGAATTCGATTTCAATGCTTTGGAAATCAAGCCTTCAGTAAATGTTTATGATGCAATCTTTGATTTACCGTTATTAAAAAATGGACAGATGTCTGAGCAACTTAAATACAAATGTGAACCACAAAATGAGTATGCACAATTCCTAAGATCTGGTATGTCTCATTCAACTCAAAACTTTGTAAGTAAAAACAATGAAACCGTAATAGAAAGATACAAAGTTATCAAACAAGGGCAAAATTGGAAGGCTGCTAAAGAACAAGGGTTAATGACTACTTATACATCAACGCATAACACTCATAGCGGAATATACAAGAGACTCGAATATAAAGGCAAAGCTCCAACAATATCAAATTATAGAAAAAGCATGATTATTCACCCAACTCAACATAGAGGTCTTTCTTTGAGAGAAGCTGCTCGAATCCAAAGCTTTCCTGACTCCTATCAATTTATGGGGCCATTATCATACATGCAACAACAAGTAGGTAATGCAGTACCACCTCTGCTTGCAAAGGCTATTTTTGAAAAAGTAGTTCTACTTTCGAAAAAATAATGGACTAGATATTTTTGCATTGAAACAATATGTTTCTTTGATTTATTTCATGGTTTACGATCAATGAAAAACCAGAAATAAATCAAACATTACTTGTCAAAAAGGCATTTTAATATACCTTTTAAAAATCAATTTTGAACTGGTTTTTATTAGAATAATCTTCGTCCAGCTGTTTCATTGTTAGCTCAATCTTTTTAATATCTAAGTTGATTCTTGTTACAACAGATTTAAGCTGTTTTCTGTGTTCAGCCAGCAACTGTTTTTCTCTCTTGTACAGAAGGCTTTCAATACTATTTTTCATATTCACACCTCCTGTTTGCCAAGATATCGAAATTCACAAAAACTGCATCTTTCCCGGCAAATATCAGTCACTTGTAAACCTCCCGCTTTCAGTGACACTCTAATTTAGAGGTTTCCGGCGGGTTATATTTGGCCAAATATTCCCAAGGGGTCAAGTCTCCGAGAGAGTCATGTGGCCGTTCTTCGTTATATTCTCTTACCCAGTTGTCGGTGATTTCCCGCACTTCGTTCAGTGTCCTGAACAAGTACATATTCAGGATTTCATCTCGGTATGTCCGATTGAATCGTTCAACATAGGAGTTCTGTGTTGGCTTGCCTGGCTTGATGAATTCCAGTTGGATTTCATTGGTTTCGGCCCAATCTGCCAGTGCAGTTGAGATAAACTCAGGACCATTATCCATCCGAATCTTATCCGGGTAACCTCGCCAAGCAGCAATGCGCTCCAACACCCTGGTCACTCGTAATGCTGGTAAACTAAGATCAATTTCAATGGCGAGTGCCTCGCGATTAAAATCGTCCACCACATTAAATGTTCTAAAGCGACGCCCGCATTGCAGGCTGTCGCTCATAAAATCGATTGACCAGCATCGGTTGGCCGCCAACGGCACACTCAATGGTTCAGGATTGCGTGTTGGCAACCGCTTTTTGCCGCGTCGTCGCTTGTTCAGTTTAAGTTCACAGTACAGTCGGTAGACCCGTTTGTGATTCCATACATAGCCTTGTCGCTTCATGACCTTGAATAGCTTGCCAAAGCCGTAAGCAGGATAGCGTTCTACCGTCTCTTGCAATGCCTGAATAACGCGCTCATCTTTGCGCTTGTCCGGTTGATAACGATAAACCGAGTCACTAATGCCAACAATGCGACAGGCTCGCCGAACGCTTGTCCCAAAGGCTTGTCTGGCATAATCCACCAGCTCGCGTCGAATGGCTGGCTTTACAGCTTTTTTTCAACGATATCCTTGAGAATCTTGTGATCCAGACTGAGTTCGGCAAACATCTGTTTAAGACGACGGTTCTCTTCTTCAAGTTCCTTGAGCCGTTTTACATCCGATATTTCCATGCCGCCGTACTTTGCCTTCCAGTTGTAGTACGTGGCATCCGAGATGCCATAATCCCGACAGACCTCTTTAACCAGACGTCCAGCTTCGACTTCTTTGAGAATTTTGACAATCTGCGTTTCGCTAAAGCGTGACTTCTTCATGTTGCTCTCCGTTTTGCTCAGTATAAGCCGGAGAACTCTAATTTAATATGCCACTATTTTAGGGGAGGCTTACATGATGAAATGTCATCACTGGGAAATCGCCAATTTTGGGATTCTCAGCTTTGCCGTTTAAATCGACATATCTAAGACGCCAGGATTTTTTATTTTTAAGGCTTACGTGCATTTGCAAACCAGGAGCGACCTGAAAACTCTTACCGTCTTTATGCTTAACTCCTAACAGTTCAATATCCAACGAAACTATCTTTGCATCAACATCTTGAACATCAAAGTTTATTGAGGCCTTTTGTAAATAAAATCCAAGAATATCGTGTAAATACAAAATTATTTACAAAATATTTACGAAAAAATCTGAAAAACGGATATTTTGGAGCTGATTTTCTTTGACTAGAAAATTGACGAAATTTTGAGAAACTGCTACAAAGCCCTATAAATAAGGGTTTATATGAAATTATTGGAAATAAAAAAGCCTCGACAATGCGAGGCTTTTTAAAATATGGTGGCTACACCGAGATTCGAACTTGGGACCCCATCATTATGAGTGATGTGCTCTAACCAGCTGAGCTATGTAGCCAAAAGAATAGCGCGTATTATAGTGCGATTGGCGCGCTTGTCAAGGACATAATTTTAAAAAATGTCACTTTTATGACAAGCACTGAAACCAGGATCAGACATTAAAACGGAAGTGCATTACATCGCCGTCCTGGACGATGTATTCTTTTCCTTCCAGACGTTGTTTACCGGCGGCTTTTGCTCCGGCATCCCCCTTGTATTCGATAAAGTCTTCGTAAGCCGTGACTTCAGCACGGATAAAACCTTTTTCGAAGTCGGTATGGATGACACCGGCTGCTTGCGGTGCGGTTGCGCCCTTTTTAACCGTCCAGGCGCGCACTTCTTTTACTCCGGCCGTGAAGTAAGTTTGCAGACCCAACAAATCATAAGCGGCGCGAATAACGCGGTTCAGGCCTGGTTCTTCCTGCCCCATTTCTTCCAGAAAGTCGGCCTTATCTTCGGCATCCAGTTCGGCAATTTCTGACTCGATGGCTGCGCAAACCGGAACAACCACAGCACCCTGTTCCGCGGCCAACGCTTCGACTTTATCCAACAGTGGGTTATTTTCGAAACCGTCTTCATTGACGTTGGCAATATACATCATCGGCTTGATAGTCAGCAGATGCAGGTCACGCAACATCAGATGCTCGTCATCGGTCATTTCGACCAGACGCACCAGCTTGCCCTCTTCAATTTCTTTCAGAACACGCTCATACAATGCTTGCTTGGCCTGCGCATCTTTGTTGCCGCTCTTACCAAGCTTTTGCGCTTTGACTGCGGCTTTTTCCAGAGATTCCATATCCGCAAACACCAATTCCATATTGATGATTTCAATATCGGAAATCGGATCTACCTTTCCGGCAACATGGACGATGTCGTCGTTTTCAAAGCAGCGCACAACCTGAACAATCGCATCGGTTTCACGAATATTCGCCAGAAATTTATTTCCCAGACCTTCCCCTTTGGAAGCGCCTTCAACCAGACCGGCAATATCCATGAAATCAACCGTTGCCGACAAAACTCTCTCAGGCTGAACGATCTCGGCAAGCGCATCTTCGCGAGCGTCGGGAACCGGCACTACACCGACATTCGGCTCAATCGTACAGAACGGGTAGTTTGCGGATTCGATTCCGGCGTTGGTCAAAGCATTGAAAAGCGTAGATTTACCGACATTCGGCAAACCGACAATACCGCATTTAATTCCCATTCGGTTTTCTCCTAAATCAATAAAAGGGATGTAACTGAAATTGAAGGCTTATTTGGTATGCAGAGTCATCATGGCTTTTTCAAGCCGACCATGCATTAAATCTTCCAGTATTTTGGTAGCTTGATAACTGGCGTCATCAATTAATTGACGATCACTCTTTGACGGCGCCTTGAGAACATAATCAACGACCTGATCACGATGCCCCGGGTGACCGATACCAAGACGCAATCTCAAAAATTCTTTACCCATCGCGGCAATGGTATCCCGCAAGCCATTATGCCCACCATGACCTCCGCCTTTTTTCAACTTGGCGACACCCGGAGGCAAATCCAGCTCATCATGGACCACCAAAATCGACTCCACCGGAATTTTATAGAATTTGGCAAGTGCCTGAATCGACTGGCCGCTGCGATTCATAAAAGTGGCCGGTTTCAGCAGCCAGACATCCAGACCATTGCGCTGAATACGTGCCGCTTCACCAAGAAATTTGGTTTCTGGACGAAATACCGTGCCGAACTGACGCGCTACCTCGTCCACAAACCAAAAACCGGCGTTATGTCGGGTCTGATCGTATTTATCGCCTGGATTTCCCAGACCAACAATTAATCGAACAGATGACATAACGCCGGCTCTTGCTTCATCGATGGCTTAAACAGCCGATCGATTAACCTTTACGCTTAGGCTTACTGATGTTTACAACCGCTTGGTCGTAGTCAGAGTTACCGTGCGAAAGCGCTGTCAAGATAACACCTTCAGGCATTGTCAGCTCAGACAAACGCATGCTGTCACCCGCTTGCATACCAGAAACGTCTACGTTGATTGCTGTAGGCAGGTTTTTCGCCACACAACGAACTTCAACAGTTGCCTGCAAGAAGGACATCAAACCGCCGGCCTTAACACCTGGCGCCGCGTTTTTGCCAATGAAGTTCAAAGGAACTTTCTTGGTCAAACGGTTGCTTCCGGCACGTTGCAGGTCAATGTGCGCAACTTCACCGGTAGCTGGGTGACGCTGAACATCTTTAACAACACAAGACTCGGCCTGACCTTCAACATCGATATCAAGAACCGTGTTGAATACGTCAACATTTTCAAAAGCGTGCTTAATAAAGTGACCGCCGAACGCAACAGAAACTGCGTCTTTGTTGTCACCGTAGATGATAGCAGGGACTTGACCCATATTACGAAGGCGGCGGCTCGCACCTTTCCCTTCTTGTTTACGGATAACTGCTTTCCATGATTGGCTCATTTCATTTCTCCACATAGCGGCTTGTCTCTTGAAACCTCCGTCTCAAGCAAAACAAAACCGATTTACATAAAACTCACGTCCGCGACCAAACGCAAGCGAAGGGCGAATTATACTCAAATTTTGACTTTTTTCCAGTCTTTTATTTGACACTTTCTTATTTGAATCAAGCACTTCGGATACCCTGCCTAAAGACTCGACACTTTACGCCTCTCGGTAATCCGCCTTGCAAAACAAAAAAGCGCCTTAAAAGGCGCTTTTTAATAACATTCACGGAAAACTTATCGCGGCATCAAGGCGGTCACGGATTCTTCCAGATTGACACGGCGAATGGTTTCACCCAACAGTTCCGCAACGGTTACGCGACGAATTTTTTCGCATTTGCGAGCCACATCTGTTTCAGGAATCGAGTCGGTAACAACCAATTCTTTCAAAACCGAATTTTGAATATTTTCAACGGCCGGGCCGGAAAGAACCGCATGAACAACATAAGCAGAAACACTTTTCGCACCACGATCTTTCAAAGCCTGGGCGGCCTTACACAGGGTTCCGGCAGTATCGACCATATCGTCGATGATGATGCAGTCACGCCCTTCGATATCGCCGATGATGTTCATAATTTGTGCCACATTGGCTTTCGGACGACGCTTGTCGATGATTGCCATATCCGCATCGATCGCCTTGGCCACCGCACGCGCTCGAACCACTCCCCCCATATCCGGGGAGACGATGGTGACATTTTCCAGATCCTGAGTTTCATTCATATCATCCACCAACAATGGCGAACCGTAAATATTATCGACCGGGATATCGAAGAAACCTTGAATCTGATCCGAATGCAGATCCACCGTCACGACACGGTTGGCGCCGGCAGCGGTAATCATATCGGCTGCCAGACGAGCCGTAATCGGTACACGGGCTGAATGCGGACGACGATCCTGTCGAGCAAAACCGTAATAAGGGATAACGGCTGTGATTCGACCTGCCGAAGCACGCTTCAGTGCATCGATCATCACCAGCATTTCCATCAGATTAACCGCCGGTTCCGGCGTACAGGTTGGTTGCAAGACATAGACATCTTGACCACGAACAGATTCTTTAATCTCAACCATGATTTCACCGTCACTAAAACGGCCTACATCGGCTTTACCAAGGGGGATATCAAGATATTGGGAGATTTTTTCAGCGAGACTGACGTTTGCGTTTCCCGCAAAAATCATAACATTTTTATTAGCCATTTAAGGCGCTCCTGTTCGAGGAAAAAATGATTTGGGGAATTCGGGAAGGATATTGGCAGGACTGGCAGGATTCGAACCTGCGGTACACTGGATCAAAACCAGATGCCTTACCACTTGGCCACAGTCCTATAATATCGCTGTCGTTGAAGACAGGTGCGTATTATCCACGTATTACCGCCGGTTTCAAGTATTTTTTACAAAAAAATTTCAGTTTTACCCGAGGCATATCCTTACCTGCGGGTAAAAAGCGCCTAAGCGCCTGATTATTGAATAAAAGCCGAGTTTTTGAAATTTCAGACAATACATGCTCAGGTTATTTAGTCAACCGGCAACCCGCTTTTCAAAGTTTCGATCAACTTTTGAAAGGCATCATTATCGCTGTACTGCTTCTGGTAGGCTTTCCAAAGACTTTGCGCTTTGTGGTGATTCCCAAGCTGCCAGTAAACACTGATCAAATGCATCAGAACCTCTTCATCTTTACGGATGGAAAAGGATTTTTCCAAAAAAGACTTCGCCTGTTGAAAATCCTTGTGGCGATACAACAGCCATCCCATGCTGTCCAATACATAATAATTATCCGGTTCAAGTTTCAGTGCCTTATCCAGCAACGTCCGGGCCTGCTCAAGATTCGTATTCTGTTCAACATAAAAATAACCGAGCCCGTTCAGGGCATCAACATTTTCCGGATCCAGACGCAGTAGGTGCTGCATATTATCGACATAGTCTTCAAAGCGCCCCAATCGGTAAAAGATCATCGACTGCGACTCTAGCGCCGGCTGATGATTCGGGTCAATTTTAAGAACCTGAGCATAAAATTCCAGTGCCTGTTCGAACTGCTCCAGCTCGGCCGCAAAAATTGCTTTCGCTCTCAGTACCTTAATCCGTTCATCAACTTGCCGAAGTTCCAGACTGTCCAGCAAAGCAAACGCGTCATCCACCTGCCCGCGCGAAAATAATATCTCAGCGCGATGTAAATCGGCGTCCAACCGATAATTTGGATGACGAACCTTAGCAAACGCCTGCAATGCCAAATCGTGCTTGCTCTGCGCCTGATAAATCACGCCCAGATAATAATTGGAGACATCGCGATATTCCGGATAGGTCAGCGTTGCCTTCAATTGCGCTTCGGCCTGCGGATAAACTTCGCGCTCAATCAATAAAAGCGCCAGCGACAAACGCGCCGTTACTCTCGATGGATTACCCTTCAGAATTGCCTGATAGCGAGATTCGGCCGCCTTCAGGCGTTCGGCTTTCACTTCCAGACGCGCCATCTGCTCCTGCAGTTCCCAGTCCTTCGGATGTTTTTTCACATAAGGCGTCAAAGTCTTCACACCGTCTTCGGCTTGATCGCTCTCCAGATAGACCGTTGCCAGCAAACGGTACAACTCGGCTTCGGAAGCTTCCGGCACTTTAGAACGGGCATGCAGCAAAGCGTCCAATGACAATTCGAAGCGTTCCGCACTTTTGGCCACCAGTCCCAGACCAACCCAGACACTCCATTCTTGTGGATAAGTCCGAGCCAACTTTTGCATAAAAGCGACACCGGCATCGGTAGCAACCGATGCCACGACTCTCTGCGAGGTCAGAAGCAAAAGCTTTTCCAGCTCGAAGTCACTGAACTCGCGGAATTTCTGCCATTGTTCAAAAGCCGCATCAACCTCATTTTTTTGCAGAGACAGTAAAAACGAAGCACGCCAAACCGCAGCATTGGCAGGATCCAGCTTGCGCCACAACACAACCGCTTCCTGAATTTTGTCTATGTCGTAACTGGCCATGGAAAATTGAAACGCACGCTGTGCCAGCTCCGGTATCCTTGTCTGCTCGGCAGCATGGTACATGACTTCATAAGCAGCGGAAGGTTCACCACGGCGAACCAGCATTTCGGAAAGCATGACCTGATACATCGCGACCGCGCGGTGCTGCCGGCGCTTTTGCTCTTCGGTCAATTCCGGAACCGGTTCTTTGACCGCCTCGACATTCAAAATCGAAGCTGATGGAGGTTGCGAACGGAGTTGACCATCGGCACTGCAACCGCTGAACAGCAACGCGGCAAGCGCGAAAACGGCGACCTGAGGTTTACCACCCGCTTTGAAGATTTTTTGCACCCCTAACACTTAATAAAATTCCTTTTGAATTCATCCTGACCAAAGGATTTATATTGCAAGTGAACGACTTTGTCCAATCCTGCCGTTCAAAAACACACCAATTTCAACTATCTGGCGATGAGGTCAAGACAGAAAAACTTGCAATTAAAGGTATAATTTAGCAGAATTACGCCTCTTTAGGAGCCGATTTGTTGATCCGGCTCCTTCGGGGAAGTCCGATATCGAACCCGTCCATGGCGATCAACCCTATAAAAGTTAAGGGAATCAAGCCGTTTATTTCCGATA
The DNA here is from genome assembly GCF_963677875.1 of Thiomicrorhabdus sp. Taxonomy (NCBI): domain Bacteria; kingdom Pseudomonadati; phylum Pseudomonadota; class Gammaproteobacteria; order Thiotrichales; family Piscirickettsiaceae; genus Thiomicrorhabdus; species Thiomicrorhabdus sp. Next base: position 287,940 of record NZ_OY782564.1, read on the forward strand.
CAGGTCGAAGCTTTTGAATTTATGAAACTTTTTACGCTCGGTGTTAATCACGAAACCGCCCCGGTTGATATTCGCGAGACGGTTTCATTTTCTCCCGATTTAGCCAAGCAGGCATTTCAGGAGCTTAAAGAGCATCGGCTACTGTCCGAGTGTATCATCTTATCCACCTGCAACCGCACGGAAATCTACGGCATCTGTACTGCCGAAAATCAGCCGGAACAAATTCAAAACTGGCTGCACACTTTTTTCGAGTTGAACCAAGACGCTCTATCGCCCTATCTGTATCGGCATGACAATCTCGACGCCGTAAAACACATCATGCGAGTAGCCAGCGGTCTAAACTCTCTGGTTCTGGGTGAACCGCAGATTTTCGGCCAGATGAAAGACGCCTATAACCTCGCCCAACAGCACAAAAGCGTACGCCAGACGCTGGACTCGCTCTTTCAGCATATTTTCAAGACGGTCAAACAGGTTCGAACCGATACCGCCATCGGTAACAGTCCGGTATCCGTAGCCTTTTCCGCGGTCGCACTGTCGAAACAGTTCTTTGGCGACCTTTCTTCGCAAACCGCCTTGCTGCTAGGAGCTGGAGAGACCATCGAACTGGTTGCCCGCCATTTGAAAGAAAGCAATATCGGCAACCTGATCATTGCCAACCGTACATTCGAACGCGCTCATCATCTGGCGGAGAATGTCACCGGTTATGCAATCCGTCTTGACGAAATCGGCAATCACCTCCACGAAGCGGATATTGTCATCGGCTCGACCGGAAGCCCAAATGCCATTCTGGGCGCAACGCAGGTTGCCGCCGCCTTGAAACAGCGAAAAAATCGTCCGATGTTCATGGTCGACATCGCGGTTCCCCGCGACATCGAAACCAAAGTCGGTCAACTGGAAAACGTCTATTTATATACCGTGGACGATTTACAGGAAATCATCGAAACCAATAAGCAATCCCGCCAGACTGCCGCCTTGGAAGCCGAAGAGATCATTGACCTTCAAGCCGATAACTTCATCGCCCAGCAGAATGCCCTGACGCAGGTCAAACCGCTGATCCAGAATTATCGCCAGCAAGCCAACGACATGAAAGATGAAGCCTTAGCTCAGGCACTGCATCACCTCGAACAAGGCCAGGATCCTAAGCAGATCATTACCAAACTGGCCAACCAGCTGACCAACAAGCTGCTACACACCCCTTCCGCACAGCTTCACCGTGCAGGCATCGAAGGCAACAGTCCTCTGATCGAAGCCGCCGAAACCCTGTTAATCCAGCAAGATACGTCTGAACAATAGACGCATCCTGTCACAATAAGTCTTTAAGAGTGTTATCACCGTGAAACCATCTATCCGTACCAAACTGCAACATCTGGTAGAACGTCTGGACGAAGTCAATGCCCTGATTTCCGACCCGGAAATCATTTCCGATCAGAAGAAATTTACCGCCTTGACCAAAGAACACGCCCAACTGACTCCCGTGGTCAACACTTTCAACGACTTTGAAACCGCCGAAGGCGACTTGGCGGAAGCCAAGGAGATGCTCGATTCCGGAGACTCCGACCTGATCGACATGGCGAAAGAGGAGATTCCGCTTCTCAACGAGCAGATCGAAAACCTGGAAATCGAACTGCAAAGAATGATGCTTCCTCAGGATCCGAAGGACGAATCCAATATTTTCTTGGAAATCCGCGCCGGAACCGGTGGCGACGAAGCAGCGATTTTTGCCGGAGATCTGTTCAAGATGTACAGCCGCTATGCAGAAAAAATGCGCTGGCAGGTCGAAATATTAAACAGTAACGAAGGCGAACACGGCGGATATAAAGAAATCATCGCCCGCGTCATCGGTGCCGGTGCTTACTCGCGATTAAAATTCGAATCCGGCGCTCACCGCGTGCAGCGGGTTCCCGCGACCGAAACTCAGGGACGCGTCCACACCTCAGCGGCCACCGTCGTCATCATGGCAGAAGCCCCCGAAGTTGAACAGGTGGAACTGAACCCGGCCGACCTGAAAGTCGACACCTTCCGCGCTTCCGGCGCCGGTGGACAGCACGTCAACAAAACCGACTCCGCCATCCGCATCACTCACCTGCCGACCGGCACTGTCGTCGAATGTCAGGACGAACGCTCACAACACAAAAACCGCGCCCGTGCCATGTCGCTTCTGGCCGCCCGTATCATGGACGCCAAACAACAGGCTCACGATGCGGAAATCGCGCAGGAGCGCAAAAGCCTGGTCGGAACCGGCGACCGTTCCGACCGCATCCGCACCTACAACTATCCGCAAGGTCGAGTAACCGACCACCGCATTAACCTGACACTCTACAAGCTTGAAGATGTGATGAACGGTGCCCTGGAACAAGTCATCGATCCACTGGTTCAAGAGTATCAGGCAGAACAGCTTGCCGCTCTCAGCGAAACCGATTAACGGCATGACGACCATTGAAAGTGCGCTGAGATCCGCCAGCCGGACATTTACCGAACGCGGCATGACGGATTCACCGCAACTGGATGCGCAAATTCTGCTTGCTCACGTGCTGAAACAGAATCGCACTTACCTCTTTACCTGGGGTGATCAGCTTCTGAACGACGAGCAGTTACAGGCATTTACAGCCCTTTGCCAAAGACGACTTCTGGGTGAACCGGTCGCTCATCTGACCGGCTGCCGTGAATTCTGGGGCATGCTGCTGAAAGTCAACGAATTCACGCTGATTCCACGCCCGGATACCGAAATTTTGATTGAAAGCATTCTGCAGAGATATTCTCCTCCGGGAGAAGGGAAACGCTTTCTCGACATGGGAACCGGTAGCGGTGCCATCGCCCTGGCACTCAAAAAGGAGTATCCGGAAGCACAGATAAGCGCTCTGGATTTCAGCGAGGATGCTTTACAGGTCGCGCGCGAAAATGCCCAAAAGCATGCGCTGACCATAAACCTTCTACACAGCGACTGGTTCAGCGCTTTACCGAAAAATCCGCTGTTCGATCTCATCGTTTCCAACCCGCCATACATTGAGGAGAAAGACCCTCATCTCCTGCAGGGCGATGTCCGATTTGAGCCGATCAGCGCCTTAACAGCCGGTAGCGACGGTTTGAACGACATCCGGATATTGACCGAACAGAGCCGGGGTTTTCTGAAACCGGGCGGATGGCTGTTTATTGAACACGGTTACAATCAGGCTGACGCCGTCGCACAGCTCTTTACTCAGGCCGGATTCGATGCAGTACAATTGATCAGCGACTATGGCGGCAACCCACGAGTGACGCTCGGGCAGGTGCCGGAAACGAGCCGGCTTTAAAACAAGGAGTGAACGATGAACTTCGACAAACACGAACTGAATGATGCCGAACTATCCCGTTACAGCCGACAGATTCTCCTGCCGGAAATCGATTACAGCGGGCAGTTGACACTTTCCCGGTCGCACGCCGTCATTTTCGGTCTGGGGGGACTTGGCTCTCCAGCATCTCTCTATCTGGCCGCCGCCGGCATCGGAAAATTGACACTGGTGGATTTCGACGAAGTTGACGACTCCAACCTGCAACGTCAGATTGTACACCGTGAGACCAACATCGGTCAGGCAAAAGTCGCTTCCGCACAATCCAATCTGGCGCAACTTAACCGATTTATCGAAATCGAAGCAATCAACACCCGGGCGGACGAACAACAAATTCAAAAGCTGGTTGAGCAAGCGGACGTCGTTTTAGACTGCACCGACAATTTCGCCTCACGCTTTGCATTGAATCGAGCCTGCCGGATGAAACAGGTTCCGCTTGTGTCCGGTGCGGCGATTCGCTGGGAAGGACAGCTGAGCACCTACGATTTTCGAAAGCCCGACGGGCCTTGCTATCAATGCCTGTATCCGAACGACGGCAGCCAGGAACTGACCTGCAGCCAGAACGGCGTCTTGTCTCCCGTCGTCGGCATGGTCGGCTCCATTCAAGCCATTGAAGCCATTAAGGCTCTTCTTGACCTGCCGACGCTTCACGGAAAATTAATGATCATCGACGCTTACAGCATGATGATCCGAACACTTAATCTAAAAGCGGATCCACATTGTCCTCAGTGCGGGTCACATTAATATCCTCAGGATCGAAACGCGCGTTTTTATCAACGAAAATGACTACCCGGCGATTTAGAGAGCGTCCGTAAGCACTGTCATTCGGCGCAACCGCTTCGTTATCCGCCTTGCCCTCAATGGTAATGCGTCCCTGATTGATTCCCATATAAATAAAAGTTCGAGCAATGGTCGCCGCTCTGGCGGCAGACAGCTCCCAGTTAGAAGGAAACTGCAGGTTATTGATTGGAATATTGTCGGTATAACCGGTGATCGTAATCAGCTGCCGCCCTTTCGACAAGGTCAGACCCAACTCTTCGACTTTTTCACGGGTCGAATCATTAATAGTCGCCCGCCCGCTTTCGAAAAAGCTATCGGAGCGCAAAGTGATTTTCAAGAAATCCGCCGTGTCTTCCACTGAAATATCCTTCGGATCAATCTCTCTCAAGACCTCTTCGACTTCCTCTCGCGAAGCCGGCGGCTGCAGGTCAAGCGGATTAATAGCATCTTGTCGCGGATGAAGCTTGTCGTCGGAAACATCGGCACCGATCGGCGGATCGCCAGTAATGCTGTTGATAAAGGCCTTGCGGTCTTCCGGATCAATCACCGAAACCAGCCACAACACCAGAAAAAACACCATCAGCACCGTCATCAGATCGGCCAGGGCAATTTTCCAGGAACCGCCGTGCGCTCCGCCTTCTTCGTGATCATTATGTCGCATTACTTTTCACCAGATACCTGAACCAAACTAGCGGGGAATTTCAAACTCGGGCGGAACACGCTGCCGACCGATTTCAACCGCCAGATTTGGCGAAACGCCTTTGGAATAAGCAGATAAAAACGCAGCCGACATCTCAAACAGAGAGCGATCCTGACGAATCATCACTTCCACGGAATGCACAAACGGCGCCACTACGGCAAACGCAAAAAAGACCCCGGTCAAGGTGCCGACCAGCGCCGCCCCGATTGCGGTTCCGATTTTGGCAACATCCATTTCTCCTCCGAGCAGTTCCATCGTCAGAATCACCCCCATAACGGCGGCAACAATCCCGAACCCCGGCAACCAATCGGAAAGCTTGCCAACCGATTTCGGCACTTCCATCATCGAACCGTAAATACCTTGGATCTGCTGATCCATATGATGGTCAAAATCCTGACTCTGAGGCGGATTCAACAAAAGATAACTGAAATTATCGACAATGAATTTCTTAAGATCGGCGTGCTTCAAAACCAGACTATGCTCTTGAAAAATTTCGCTGTCGTCCGGATCAATAAGATGTTTCTCCAGTGCCAGCACTCCGGAAGAGCGTGACAAACGGGCCAAATCGGACAAAAGCCCCAAGGTATCGGCATACAGACGGGCACTGACTTTTTCACCGCCGAAATAGCGTCCGAGAAAAACCAGCGTCCGCTTCCAGACGTGAACCGGAGTCGAAGCCAAAAAGGCTCCGAAAGCAACACCGAGAATGACAACCAGCTCGGAAGGATGCCACAGCGACCATAAATTGCCGCCCATCAATAAAAAACCGCCGAAAAAACTCAGGGCGATAACCAAAATCCCGAAAGGCTTTGCTAACATATATTTTCTCTTTTATTCGGCGAAAACCCTTGTGTCTTCGCCTGTGAGACGCCGATTCCGCGTAATCACTTCCTCATCATGGGCGACGTTTCATCCACTCCGATCGCGAATGGTTCTTCTTTTGTACAAAGAAGGACTTCGTCAAGCAAACTTCGGTAATTTGAAAAGCAAGACATATACCAGCTTTTAAGAGGCGTTTGAGCTTACTCGACAACCCGAACCTGATGCACCCTCTTTAAGGTTCTCGGCAGAGTTACGCCTTTTTTAGCTCTATTTGCAAATGCCTCTTCTAAAGCCGTCGGCCCGAAGACTTTCTCGTAATCCCCTGATTTCAGTGCCAGCTTCTGCCCGGGTTCAAATGCAAAGACGGTACGAACGCTCTCGCCTTTCGGCAACTGGATCAATTTATTCCCTTTGCCTTTGGCAAGTTCAGGCAACTCCTCTTCGCTGAAAATCAGCATTCTTGGCTCAGACGTCACCACCAGCACCCACTGTTGCGCCTTCAGTTTGGCAGGAGTTAAAACCTCGGCCTCTTTTGGCAGAGAAAGGGCTGCCTTGCCGGCTTTGTTTTTCGAATACAGATTTTCCAGCCGGGTTTTAAAGCCAAAGCCCGCGCTCGAAGCCAGAATCACCAGGTCATTCGGATTACCGAGCAATACCTGAGTAAAGTGACTTCCGGCAGGCGGGCTCAAACGCCCGGTCAAAGGTTCGCCATGCGATCTGGCCGACGGCAAACTGTGTGCCGGCAAGGAATAGCTGCGGCCGCCGTTGTCGAAAAAGATCGCATTCTGACGGGTTTGACCACTGTCCTGGGCCAGAAAGGCATCACCGGACTTATAGCTGAGAGATTCACCATCGACATCGTGCCCTTTTGCGGCACGAATCCAGCCATTCTCTGACAGCACCACTGTTACGGCTTCCGAAGGCAGAAGATCCTGCTCACTCATGGCTTGCGCCGAATCCGCCTCGACCAACGGTGATCGACGCTCGTCACCGTACAGTTCAGCATCTTTCAAAAGCTCTTTCTTAACCTGAGTTTTCAAGCGCGCCTCGCTGCCAAGAATTTTTTCTAATTTCTGGCGCTCGGCTTCCAGCTCCGCCTGTTCGGTGCGAATCTTCATCTCTTCCAAACGGGCCAAATGACGCAACTTCAATTCCAAAACGGCTTCGGCCTGAACATCACTTAAACCGAAACGCGCCATCAAAGCCGGCTTAGGCTTTTCTTCTTCACGAATAATCGCTATCACTTCATCAATGTTCAAAAAAGCAATCAGCATCCCGTCCAGGATATGCAATCGTGCCAGAACCTTGTCGAGACGGTATTGAAGACGACGGCGCACAGTCTCGATACGATACAGCAACCACTCGTTCAACATGGCCTTCAAGCCTTTCACCTGTGGCCGCCCGTTCAAACCGATCACATTAAAGTTTGCCCGGTAACTGCGTTCCAGATCGCTGGTCGCGAACAGATGTTTCATCACCGTATCGATATCAACACGCTTAGAACGCATCTCAATAACGAAACGAACCGGGTTTTCGTGATCCGACTCGTCTCTCAAATCCACAACCATCGGCAATTTCTTATTCCGCATCTGAGTTGCGATCTGTTCCAGAACTTTGGAGCCCGAAACTTGAAATGGCAGAGCTTTGATCACAACATTCACGCCGTCTTCCACTTCATAGGCAGCTCTTTGACGGATCGAACCATGACCGCTTTCATACAACTTCAGCAATTCATCACGCGGAGTAATAATCTGAGCGTCAGTCGGGTAATCCGGCCCGGGAATAAATTCCATCAACTCTTCGGTCGAAGTGGTCGGCCGGGTCAATAAGGCGACACAGCCATTGATGATTTCGGAAACATTATGCGGTGGAATATCGGTTGCCATTCCAACTGCAATTCCAGAGGTGCCGTTCAGAAGCACATGCGGCACCCGTGCCGGTAAAACACGCGGTTCATCCAGTGTTCCATCAAAGTTCGGCGCCCAGTCAACCGTCCCCTGACTGATTTCGTCGAGTAACAGCTGACTGAATTTTGACAATCTGGCCTCGGTATATCGCATTGCCGCAAAGGATTTCGGGTCATCCATCGAACCCCAGTTTCCCTGACCGTCGACCAGCGGATAACGAAAGGAGAAATCCTGCGCCATTAACACCATGGCTTCGTAGCAGGCGCTGTCACCATGCGGATGAAATTTACCCAACACATCCCCAACGGTACGCGCGGATTTTTTATGCTTGGACGACGCTTTCAGACCCAGCTCGGACATGGCATAGATAATCCGCCGCTGAACCGGCTTCAATCCGTCTCCGATGTGCGGCAAAGCACGATCCAGAATAACGTACATGGCGTAATCCAGATAAGCCCGTTCGGTAAATTCGGCAACACTGCGCTGCTCGACGCCATCGTAATTTAATGTGGTTTGCGACACCAAAGCCCCCTTTTCAGACGCTTAAATTGAGAGTGGATCGAAATGAGGTTTCACGACGCATCATCGCTCATCCGACCGATGGCACAGGACACAAATGACTTAGCCTTGGCACCAGCCGACTCCAAACCATGAACACTACCCGCCAAAGGATACCCCATCGTTTTTAGGCGATCTCGGATTTCATCCTGCAAAGCTTCATTCGTCTGATCCGTTAATTGCACAGAAACAATGCCATCTTCAACATTGATCTCAACCTGTTCGACACCTTCAAGTTCTTGCAACTTTGCCGTGATGCGACTGGCGCAACCACCGCACTTGATATTCTCAACCTGTAAATCCAGCATTCTGTTCTCCTTAAACTGAAAGCCCGCCCGCTTCTGCAGACATTAATCTATCATATTTTTGACGGCCGGATTTAACCGGCCCTGTGGATGCGGCGTTTTTTCTTCTACAATAGAGGCTCGGATATTCTTAAGGATTGCCTGCTGCTATGACAACCATCAACAACCACTACCTCGACCTGCCGGATGATTTTTACCGGGCCATCTCCCCCGAACCGCTACCGCAAGCCGAACTGATTCACAGCAACCACCATTTGCAAAACGAACTTGGCAGCCATTTCACTGACGAAGCACTATTAAAAATCACCTCCGGAAACAGCCCTGAACTGCAAAGTGTTGCCCAGAAATATACCGGACACCAGTTCGGCTACTACAATCCAGACCTGGGAGATGGACGCGGATTATTGCTGGGACAAGTGTATGACCGCGACGGCCAAAGCCGGGATCTGCACTTGAAAGGCTCCGGCCAGACGCCTTTTTCCCGCCGCGGTGACGGGCGCGCAGTTCTGCGCTCCGCCATCCGCGAATATCTGGTCGGGGAAGCTCTGCATCACCTCGGAGTTCCGACCAGCCGTTGCCTGAGTCTGTGTCACAGCCCTGAAACCGTCTATCGCGAACAACCGGAAACCCGAGCCAGCTACCTCCGCGTCGCAAAAACTCATGTGCGCTTCGGACATTTCGAATGGCTGGCACAACGCCAGGATAAACCCGGTATGCAACAACTGGCCGATTACGTCATTCGCCACAACTACCCACACCTGCAATCATTCCCAGAAGCGGAACGCTACCAGCAACTGCTGATCGAAATCATCGAAGGCACGGCCCGCTTAATGGCGAAATGGCAAACGGTCGGTTTCTGTCACGGGGTGATGAATACCGATAATATGTCAGTGGCCGCAGAAACCTTCGACTTCGGGCCTTTTGCCTTCATGGACGATTTCAAAATTCATTACATCTGCAACCACACCGACACCCAAGGACGTTACGCCTACAGCCAACAACCAAATATCGGACTTTGGAACTGTCAAATTCTGGCCTCGGCTTTTGCTCCGATTGCCGGCGAAAGCATCCAGCAAAGCGCACTTGATCGCTATGTCGAAGTTTACAATGCCCACTACCACGAATTGATGGCGGGCAAATTCGGCATCCGCGACGCCGAAAAATTAAACAAGGGATTTATTGCCGACACTCTGATACTGCTTGACCAGTCCGCACTGGACTTCCACTATTTCTTCCTGCTGCTCAATCATTTCGATGGCGCACAACACGATCAATTCACCTCTTACCTTCCAGAATCGAAGGCCTGGCGCAAGTGGCTCGATCAATATGCGCAGCTGATGCAGGATGAAGACAATCCACAAGCGATTCGCACCAGAAACAACCCGCAACTGGTGTTGCGTAATTACATCGCTCAGGAAATTATCGAAGAAGCCCAGCAAGGTCGTTATCAGATGCTGGCCGACTGGATGCAATATCTGCGGACACCATTTCAAGCGCCGGAAGCGCTACACTCCTATATTGCCCCGCCCACAACGGCCAAGAAAGGTTTTGCATTAAGCTGTTCTTCCTGACACGAATACGCCGGTTCCTCGCAGCACCGGCGCAAGCGAATCAGCGGCGTTTTTTACACGCCGGACTTGCCATCTGTAAACCACGGACTTAATATCACTTCTTAGAGCCGCTTGGATAATAAAACAGAAAATGATTAAAACGGATCGCAAAGCCTTACTTATCGGTAAAAACGGCCATGCTCAAGGGAAATTGGTTGAACTCTCCGCCAACGAAGCCGGCATCATTGCCACTCGCGGCGCCCAGCCCGGCACCGAGCTGGAACTGGTATTTGAAATTCCCGCCCATCAGCGTTTCGTCACTTTGAAAGTTCTGACGACAGTAACCCACCGACACAATACCAATCACGGCACTTATTTAAAGCTGGATTTCAAAAACCTGTCCGCCGAAAATGAAGCCGCCATTCAAGATTTTCTTGACTACAAAAACCGTCTTAAAGAACTTGGCAAAAAAACCAAGGTTCACTGACACAGTTCGGAATACCGCTTCAAAATCGGCGCCAGTCCCCGCATGGAGAAACGATAGGATTTGCTTTCGAGAGTACGGTGAGAAAGCGTAATCTCAACGGTTTCTCCGGCAGACCACTGCTGTAACACGGCGTGATAGTTTTTCTTCATCTGCTGCAAGGTCTTTTTGTGCGGATCGGCCGCTACCTGAAAACGGATTTTATTGGAAAATTCCTCTGCGGTATCGACAACCTGCAGCACACCCTGCATCGAATAAAGCACCGCATCCTCTTTCGGCAAGGTTCGATAGCTCACCTGGAGCAATTTCGGCGTTTCACTCATCATTTCTTTTTCATTGAACAGAATCAACTGCAACTGAGGAAACGGCGACATTGAAGAACAGCCGACCCCAAGATACGCCTCGCCATCGGCTTTTTTAGTGAACGCTTCAAATTCAAGAACCCCACCTTGATAATCGGGATAGGTTTTCAGATGGAAATCACCGACAACCTCCGAATCCGCCGCTGCCGACCCGATAAAGCCCCATAAGAGAATCGGCAACAAGCCTTTAAAAAATCCCTTCATATCTGCGCCAGATCTCCTTTATCTTCCAACCAGACCTTACGGTCGGAAGCGCGTTTTTTCGCCAGTAACTTATCCATCATTTCCGCAACAACCTGAGGTTCCTCAAGCTGAAGCTGTACCAGTCGGCGAGTATCAGGCATCATCGTCGTCTCCCGCAACTGCATCGGATTCATTTCACCCAACCCCTTGAAACGGGTAACACTGATTTTACCGGTCATTTTTTCCGCTTCAATGCGATCCAGCACCCCTTGACGCTCGGCCTCGTCCAGCGCATAAAACACCTGCTTTCCGACGTCAATTCGATACAAAGGCGGCATGGCAACGTAAATATGTCCGGCAGAAACCAGCTCCGGAAAATGTCTGACAAACAGCGCGCAGATCAAGGTCGCAATATGCAAACCATCGGAGTCGGCATCGGCCAAAATACAGATTTTGCCGTAACGCAACCCGCTCAAGTCATCACTGCCGGGATCAACACCGATGGCTACACTGATATCGTGAATCTCCTGCGATGCCAGCACTTGCGCAGAGTCTACTTCCCAGGTATTCAGGATTTTGCCGCGCAAAGGCATGATCGCCTGAAAATTTTTATCTCGTGCCTGCTTCGCAGAACCGCCGGCGGAATCCCCTTCTACCAGAAACAGTTCTGTCAAGCCGAGATCATTATCGACGCAATCCGCCAACTTTCCGGGCAGAGCCGGCCCGGAAGTAATTTTTTTCCGGGCGATTTTTTTCGCTTTCTTGCTACGCTGGCTGGCGCTTTGAATAACCAGATCGGCGATTTTGTCGGCAACATCGGTATGCTGATTCAACCACAGACTCAGAGCATCCTTCACCACCCCGGAAATAAAGGGCACACACTCTCTCGATGACAGCCGTTCTTTAGTCTGCCCGGCAAACTGAGGATCTCGCAATTTAGAAGACAATACAAAAGCGACGTTGTTCCAGGCATCTTCCGGAGTGATCTTGACACCGCGGGGAATCAAGTTGCGAAACTCGCAATATTCGCGAATGGCGTCGGTGGTCCCGGCTCTCAAACCGTTGACGTGCGTTCCACCTTGCG